>JBEEKN010000009.1:0-58092 GCA_041168605.1 Bacteroidota bacterium
CCCCAATTGTATACTCATGAGTCATCCAGAACTTTCCGAACAAGAAATCTTACGTCGCGAATCCTTGCAAAAATTGCGCGATCTCGGTATTGATCCTTATCCGGCGGCACTCTACCCCGTAGATGCTTTCGCTGCAGATATCAAAACCAATTTTGAGGACGGAAAACAGGTTTGTTTGGCTGGGCGCATGCTTTCGCAGCGCATCATGGGCAAGGCTTCTTTTGCAGAAATTCAAGATGCATCGGGCCGTATCCAAGTGTATTTCAACCGAGACGAACTCTGCCCCGGCGAAGACAAAACGCTATACAACGAAGTATTCAAAAAACTCCTCGACCTCGGCGACTTCCTCGGAATCAAAGGCCATGTGTTCAAAACACAGGTGGGTGAAATTTCTGTTCACGTCACGGAATTCATGCTCCTCAGCAAGTCTTTGCGCCCTTTGCCTTTGCCTAAAACTGACGCAACAGGAGTGGTGCACGACGCTTTCACAGACCCTGAATTGCGCTACCGCCAACGCTATGTCGACCTCGTCGTGAACAGACAAGTCAAAGATGTCTTTATCAAAAGAACCAAATTATTCAACGCCATGCGCGAGTTCTTCAACCGTGCAGGCTATATGGAAGTAGAAACCCCTGTTTTGCAAGCCATTCCAGGCGGCGCTTCCGCAAGACCATTTATCACCCACCACAATGCGCTCGACATCCCGCTTTACATGCGCATTGCCAACGAACTTTACCTCAAAAGACTGATCGTAGGTGGCTTCGATGGCGTATATGAATTCTCCAAAAACTTCCGCAACGAAGGCATGGACCGCACCCACAACCCAGAGTTTACGGCCATGGAAATCTACGTAGCCTACAAAGACTACAACTGGATGATGGACTTCACCGAGCAATTATTAGAATACTGCGCTTTGGCAGTCAACGGCAGTACAATTGCGCAGTTTGGCGAGCACACCATCGATTTCAAAGCGCCGTACAAGCGCATCACCATGCGTCAAGCGATCATCGACTTCACAGGCTTTGATATTGCAGGAAAAACCGAAGACGAGCTCCGCAGCGCAGCTCGTGGCATGGGTATCGAGGTAGATGAAACAATGGGCAAAGGCAAGCTGATCGACGAAATGTTCGGCGAAAAGTGCGAGGGCAATTATATTCAGCCAACGTTCATTACGGACTACCCGAAAGAAATGTCGCCACTTTGCAAAGTGCACCGCGATGACCCAAGCCTCACAGAGCGTTTTGAACTCATGGTTTGCGGCAAGGAAGTAGCCAACGCCTACTCTGAGCTCAACGACCCAATTGACCAACGCGAGCGCTTTGAGGAGCAACTCAAGCTGCAAGAACGCGGCGACGACGAAGCCATGTTCATAGACCAAGACTTCCTGCGCGCACTCGAATACGGCATGCCGCCAACCAGTGGTTTGGGCATCGGCATGGACCGCCTCATTATGTACCTCACCAACAATGCTTCTATCCAAGAAGTGCTTTTCTTCCCGCAAATGCGACCTGAGGTTCAGGCGCCAAAAATTGCGCTCAACGAGACCGAAACATTGATTTTTGAAAAAATGCAGCAAGAAAAACAACTTTTGTTGAGCGAACTCCGCGGGCACTTTGACATCTCCAACAAACTATGGGATACCTCGCTCAAAACGCTGACTAAAAACCAATTGTTGGTCGTGAGCAAGGAGAACGATTTGTTATTGATTCGCTTGGCTTAAATTACTTCGCAATAATTTTGCGGAATTAATTTTAAATCTAAATATACTTCTTGGTGAATTCCCAGAGCACAATGCCTGCACAAACACTCACATTGAGGCTGTGTTTGGTGCCAAACTGCGGAATTTCAATGATGTGGTCTGCGCTATCTAGTGCGGCTTGTTCTACGCCGTCTACTTCATTGCCAAATACCAGTGCAAAGCCCGGTGCGTCAAGCTGACCGATGTCTTGCAACAAGGTCGTTTGCACCGCTTGCTCTACCACGCAGATGGCATAACCTTTCTCTTTGAGTTCGGCCAGCGCCTCAGCTAATGTTGCTCGGTATTGCCAACGCACGGTTTCTGTTGCGCCCAATGCAGTTTTGTGGATGTCGCGGTGCGGCGGTTGGGCGGTAATGCCACACAAATAGATTGCTTCTGCGTTAAATGCATCTGCCGTTCTAAAGAAGGAACCAATGTTATTGAGAGAGCGAATGCTGTCGAGTACCAAGACCAACGGAAACTTCTTTTGCTCGGCAAAAGCGGCTTCGCTGAGCCGATTGAGCTCCCATAATTTTAATTTTTTGGTGTGGTTTGCTGACATCTATGGCTCAAAAATACTGCAAAATTGTGGAAAAATAGCCCGAAGTACAGGGCTAAAAAGGGCTATCTTTACTCATCTAAAAATTACAAGTGTCCAAGCAAAGCGCAGCAAAAAGTTCCGAAACGCCCTTAATGAAGCAATACAACCAAATTAAGGCGCGGCATCCCGATGCCATGTTGCTATTTAGGGTCGGCGATTTCTACGAAACCTTTGGCGAAGATGCCATTAAGGCCAGCCGTATTCTGGGCATTATCCTCACCAAAAGAAAGAATGGTGCCGCAGCCGATATGGAACTCGCCGGCTTTCCGCACCACTCACTCGAAACCTACTTGCCCAAACTCGTGCGCGCAGGGCAACGCGTGGCGATCTGCGATCAGCTCGAAGATCCTAAAATGACCAAAACGATCGTGAAGCGCGGCGTTACCGAACTCGTTACGCCCGGTTTGGCATTTAACGACCAAGTG
Organism: Bacteroidota bacterium; assembly: GCA_041168605.1. Taxonomy (GTDB): domain Bacteria; phylum Bacteroidota; class Bacteroidia; order Flavobacteriales_D; family Crocinitomicaceae; genus UBA952. The sequence continues at coordinate 2,765 of JBEEKN010000009.1, forward strand.
CTAGATCAGCGCAGCAACAATTTCTTGTGTGCGCTCCACCTCGAAAAAACTGAAGTCGGCGCGGCCTTTCTGGATATTTCTACAGGCGAGTTTCTGGTGGCACAAGGCACGGCAAACTACATCGACAAGCTCATTAGTGGGTTCAGGCCTACCGAAATCATCTATCAGAAAAGCAAAACAAGCGCTGTTCACGAGTTGTTTGGCAACGACGCCTTTCACTTCAAATTAGAAGAGTGGGTTTTTGGCTCAGATTTCGCCACCGAACAACTCAACAAACATTTCGGCACCAAATCACTCAAAGGTTTTGGACTCGAAAATCAAGATTTAGCCATCATTGCAGCTGGTGCTGTTTTTCATTACCTGTCCGAGAACCAACAACAACAGCTCGGCCACATCACCGGCATTTCGCGCATTGCGCCCGATCGCTACATGTGGCTAGACCGCTTTACGGTGCGCAACCTCGAACTCATACATTCTCCACACGACAACGCCATTACCCTTTCTCAGGTCCTGGACAAAACCAAAACCCCAATGGGCGGGCGCTTGCTCAAGCGTTGGTTGGTATTGCCCCTCAAAGACCGCAAACCAATTGAAGAAAGGCATCAGGTGGTTGCCGCTTTAAAACAAGAGCAAGCGCTCCACGATGAGCTCGATGACCGCTTGCGCGAAATCGGCGACCTCGAGCGCCTCATTTCAAAAGTTGCCGTCGGGAAAATCAATCCGAGAGAAGTACAGCACCTCAAGCGCACGCTCCAACAAATCGAACCCATTCACGGGCTGCTGCACCCTATTCAGAACAAAAGCTTGCAAGAGCTGCTGGCGCAGCTAGACGCTTGTCAGTCGCTCATTGCGGTTATTGAAACCAACCTTAGCTCCGAGCCAGCCGTGCAAATTGGAAAAGGTCCGGTCATCAGAGAAGGCAGAAATGCAGATCTAGATGAGTTGCGCGCTATTTCTACCAACGGCAAAGACTTTCTAGAGCAAATCCAAGAAAGAGAAAGCCAAGCAACCGGTATCTCTAGCCTAAAAATTGCCTTCAATAACGTCTTTGGTTATTATATTGAGGTGCGCAACACCCACAAAGACAAAGTTCCCGAAACCTGGATCCGCAAACAAACATTGGTGTCGGCAGAGCGCTATATCACTGAAGAACTCAAAGAATACGAACAAAAAATACTTGGAGCAGAAGAGAAAATTCTCAAAATCGAACAACAAATCTACCAAGAGCTCATTTTTGCAATGGCCGACTTCATTGGCCCGATTCAAAAAAATGCGCAGCTCCTCGCACAACTCGATTGCCTTTTCTCCTTTGCCAAGGTAGCCGTTGCGCAAAATTATTGTTTGCCCACACTCACCGATGGCTTTGAACTCGACATCAAAGAAGGCAGGCATCCGGTCATTGAGCAACGCTTGCCAATAGGCGATAGCTACATTGCCAACGATATTTTCCTCGACAACAACAGCCAGCAAATCATCATGATCACCGGGCCCAACATGAGCGGTAAAAGTGCTATTTTGCGCCAAACCGCGCTCATTGTGCTGATGGCCCAAATCGGCTCTTTTGTGCCGGCGCGCAGTGCCAATATTGGTTTGGTAGACAAAATCTTTACCCGCGTTGGCGCTTCAGACAACATCTCTTCAGGAGAATCTACTTTTATGGTAGAGATGAACGAAACAGCCAGTATTCTCAATAATATTTCGGAGCGCAGCCTCATTTTACTAGACGAAATTGGACGCGGCACCAGCACCTACGACGGCATCTCAATTGCCTGGGCCATTGCCGAATTCTTGCACGAAAACCCGAAAGCCCAAGCCAAAACGCTCTTTGCCACGCACTACCACGAACTCAACGAAATGGCCAATCGCTTTGAGCGCATTCACAACTTCAATGTGAGCGTCAAAGAATTAGGTGCGCAAGTGCTATTTCTGCGCAAATTAGTGGCCGGTGGCTCCGCGCACTCTTTTGGAATTCACGTTGCCAAGCTTGCTGGCATGCCTGCACAAGTCGTAAAGCGCGCAGAAAATGTACTCAAAGACCTCGAGGCGAGCCATGCCAATGTGGGTAGCGGATCAAAAGTCAAGGCTAGTAAGCCTGCGGTGCAAGCCATCGCACAAGACGTTCAGCTCAGTTTCTTTGCGCTCAATGACCCCGTGCTGCAGCAAATTCACGACGAACTCGTCTCTACCGACATCAATTCACTCACCCCCGTAGAAGCCTTACTCAAACTCAACGACATCAAAAAACTGACTGGTGCGTAGCTATTTATCCCTCCTCCTCATTTTACTCCTCGCTGGCTGTGCGCTTGAAAATGCACAACCCGAGACCCAGAAAGAATTAGCTATTGCTCAGAACTTCATGAGTGCTGCGCAAAAACTCATCTTTCAGAAAATCGCCAAGCGCAAGCACCTCAAGCTCACCATCCTCGACCTAAGTGCAGGAGCCATTCGCAAAGCGATTCAAACCAATCCCTGGGACCCCGGCTTTGACCTCATTTTGATTGATGGCTTATCGGAACAGCGCCATTTGAAAAAATTGCACTTTGCGCACCACGAACCTTATTTTGCTAGTATTCCCATCGGGATCTCCTATGTGCCAGACTCGGTCGTCAAGGTGCGGGCATTTGAAGATTTGTCTAAGCTTTATCTCTGGGCTGCTGCCGATAAAAAAGCCGAACCTATCCTGAAAGCACACCTCGCTTACGCGTACCGCAAACGCAATGAAAACACTGCCATGCAACAAAGCTACAGACAACTCTTGCAGGGCTACAAAGACCACGAGCTCGCTTTAGAAGCTGATTTTGAACGCAAAAAAACGCTCTATCTTTGCCGCTACGACACCCATTTACAGCACTTAAAGCCTTTTTTCAAAAACAGACAATTTACTTTTGCGCGCACACCCAATCAAGCATTTTATGCGGACTACCTCTGTTTAGCTATTGTCCAACAAAGCCCTCACCATGTTTTGGCACTTGATTTTGTCAAGCTGCTGCAACAAAAAAGAGATCAAAACAAAGCTTTTCAAAAAGCATTTGGTATCGTTGCCCAACGAAAGAATAAAGAAGTCGTCAACCCTAAGGTTTTGAAAGACTATCTCGAGAAATGACACCTAAATGACACTGTGTCTGACAGACTTCGCTAATTTTGTAAAAAACTATTGATATGTATCCAGCAGAACTCGTTCAACCCATGAAAGAAGACCTTACCAAAGTAGGGTTTGAAGAATTACTAGATGCTGCAGCTGTAGATGCTGCCATCGCCAACAGCACCGACACTATGTTGGTTGTTGTCAACTCTGTATGCGGCTGTGCTGCAGGCAATATGCGCCCTGGTGTGAAGCTCTCTATACAACACGATAAAATGCCAGCCAAATTAACGACAGTTTTTGCAGGTGTTGATCAAGACGCGGTTGCACAAGCCAGAAAATACTTCTTGCCTTATCCGCCATCATCACCGTCCATTGCCTTGTTCAAAGGTGGTAAATTGGTACACTTTCTCGAAAGACACCACATCGAAGGTGGAAGTGCCCAAATGATTGCGGCCAACCTACAAGCAGCCTACGACGAATTCTGTTAGTCTACGCGAAAAAGCGCTGCTGCTATGCCATCTGCATGCAGTTTGCCTTGTTCTGTAAGCACTATCTTTTCATTTGAAATAGTCAGCCAATTCAAGCGTGCAAATTCAGCAATTTGCGCGCTTTCTTTTGGGGTCCAGTCGGTAGCAAGTGTACTTACATCTAAGCCCCAAATTGTGCGTAAACCCAATAATATTTGTTCGTTGCGGCGCTCATTAGCACTCAAGTACTCGGTCTCAAACCATTTATCGTTTTTGCCAACCTGATTGGTGTATTGCGTGTTGTTGCGCACATTCCAGCGCCTGACTTTGCCATCAAATGAATGCGCCGAAGGTCCGATCCCTAAATAAGGCTGAAACTTCCAATAAGAACTATTGTGTCTGGAGTGAAAACCTGCTTGGCCAAAATTCGAAATCTCGTATTGCTCAAACCCATGGGCACGGGCTTTTTGTACCAACCACAAAAACTGTTCGCTCTGTAAAACCTCATCGGCAGGCTGTAGCTTTTTTTGACGCACCAAATGATTGAGGGCTGTTTTGGGTTCTATGGTGAGGCAATACGCAGAAAGGTGCTGGACACCTAACTCAAAAACCGCTTGCAAACTTGCATCCCAAGCGGCTAAAGACTGGCCGGGGAGGCCATAAATGAGGTCTACGCTAATGTTGTCAAAACCACAGTGCTGGGCGAGTTGAATACCCTTGAGGCCGTCATTGACCAAATGCGCCCTGTTCATCCAACGCAAATCTTCGTCCGAAAAAGTCTGTAAGCCAATACTCAGTCTATTGATACCGAGTCCTTTCCAGTACAACAAATTGGCTTCATTTATGTCTTCTGGATTCACCTCAAAAGTGATTTCACAATCCGGAGCCGTTGGATAGTGCGCATGGATGGTATTGAATATAAGATCCAGTTCTGAAAAATTCAGGATACTCGGCGTGCCCCCGCCAAAATAGATGGTTTGGATGGGCAAGTTGAGCTCTTTTGAACGCAAGGATAATTCCTGCGCGAGGGCGTTGACTAAATTGGTTCGGTAATTTTCAAAAGTGGTCGAAAAGTGAAAATCACAATAAGTGCAGCGCTTGCGACAAAACGGGATGTGCAAGTAAAGCCCACTCATCTTTCGTAGCGCTTACTGCTTGACAAATTTCTTCTTGACGACTTGCCCATTTGTATCGGTGAGCTGCAACAAATAGGTGCCCGAAGCAAATCCTTGGATATCGAGTGTTGTAGCGCTATTCTCTTGTTTGAGCGAAAGGAGTTGTTTGCCACAAACATCAAATAACTGGATGTGCATTTGTGCATCATTGTACCAATTGATGAAAAGCTCAGCACTTGCAGGATTGGGTGCAATCGTCAAATTGAACGCGACCTCGTCAATGCTGACGTCGTCGATATGGCGTACGACAGTGGCAGAGCTATCGCCAAAATCTGCAGCTGGCAAAGTATAGATGTTCACAGAATTATTGTCCGCTAAAGACAAAGCACCGTCGGTTCCACCCCACTGAGACGCGCCCATGCCATCACCATAAAAGTCGTAAATCACAAAAGTAAAGCACTCAAATGCAGTGAGTGGGATATCGTAATTGTAAGTAGTATTGTTTTGTAGCGGAGTGGTTGGGTCTGTAGGAGCGGGGAAAGCGCCTGTTCCGAAGTTGCCCGAGACAGCCTCATTGCCTTCTGACCAAATAATGGCCCCCGCAGCATTGCGCACCTCTAAATAGGTTTCATCGGCGTAGTCATCGGTGACGAGCGTAACTTTCAAGATATCAATAGTTTCTGGAACGGCTGTTACACCAAGATTTGCGACAGATTGATTGTTGCTGGCATTTTCATCGAGCGCTTGGTTTGGATTGCTCACTGTAGCGCTAAAGGTGTGGTTGCCTGCAGCAAGTTGAATGAGCGGCAAGGAGATGGTTTGTGCTTGCCATTGGTTGAGTGTACCCGACCAATTGTATTGCTGAACTGCACCGTTGTCTATTTGGTAACTGATTTGTGCACTGGTGAGTACGGTAGTACCAACGTTCATTAGAGAGACGGATGGCAGGTAATTGTCGCCGCACAACGCCTGAGCAGTGAGTTGAGCTGCAGAAAGCGCCGCGTCAAGTGCCACAACGGTTGTGTTGTTTGGATCAAAGCCGTCGATGAAAGCTGCGCCTGAATTAGAAGGGTCTAGCCAAAACTTGAGTTGGTTGGTGCTGTTGCTTCCTGCGGGCTCCCAAGAATTGGACACACGGCCATAATAATCGGATGCACTCAAATTCTGACAAGATGCGCCGCCGCCCCATAACTGACCAATAATGCGGTGATTTTGATCAAATAAAGGTGAGCCAGAAGAACCTCCTTCGGTAGTTGTATTTCGGTCCCATTCTACAGTCCAAGTTGAATTTGCTTCAGTAGAACCCATGCCTTGAGAGATAGATGGCGCTGCATCGTCAAAAGAGATTTTCTTGATGTCACCGGAAGGATGGTGGATACTCACACTCGCTGTTGGGATATTACCTGAGTTGTCCCAGCCTGAGAAATAAGGATTGTAGTCTAAAGGAACCGCGCCGTTCACCAAACCGCCGGTAATTTCTACCAAACAGAAATCTGAAGGCGTGCGGCGTGCGCGCAATACGGCGCCACTTAAAGATTGAAAGGTTGGTGAAGCACCTGGATTGGCACAATCTATAGCTTGCCAATTGAAACGGAATACCCAAGTAGCGGGATTGCTGTAGCAATGGTTGGCAGTGAGCACATAAGGCTTGCCATCGTTTTGAGTGTTGTTGATGAGCGCGCCCGAACAAAAGCCGCTACTTCCCGAAACAAGCATGACAGCACTGTTGCGTTGAGGCGTCCAAGGCATACCATCGGGGCAATTGACGTTCATGTTGCAAGAACCCGAGCTCCCAAACGCTTTTTCAAGGAATTCATTCGCCGTGCGGTAACCATGGGTCACGGTTGCCAATTGAACAAAACCTTGATTGTTTTTTGGTGCAACGTAATATTCAATAATTGCTTCTTCTCCTGGGATCAGTTCAGTACCGAGTTGGCCGTCGTAGATGTGTTCTTGGGTGAATGCACCAAGGATAAAATCTTTGGCAGCATTGTAAACAAATAATTTATTGCCATTTGGAATACTGGTTTGTTCAAATGTGAGATTGACAGTAAGTGCACCTTCACACTTCACTTTTGCCAACCACAAGCGCCCGCCATTTGGTAAATCAAACCAAGAACCAGCATTGGTGGTATTCAGGTTGGTGTAGTTGTTGAAACCAAAACGCCATGGAGCAATTCCTTGCTCATCGATGAGTGCGTCTTCGGCTGCCAAGGCAGTAATGTCGGGCTGTGTATAAACCCATTGCTCGATGACTTTGTCGTTTAAAACAAGTTTGGTGGAGGTTGGCAAGCCGCCGTTACCCTGAATTTGGGCTAACAAAGACGTGCTTGTAATCAGAAGGAGAAGCGTGTAAAGTGTTTTCATGGAGAGTACGTTACATGGTTAAGTATGCCGAAAATAGTGATTTTTACGCCAAGTCAGGCGGAGTCAAGACGAAAAAAGTAGCCAACAAGTTGTATCTTTGCTTTATGTCAAAGCCATTTGTTGTGGGTATATGTGGAGGAAGCGGCGCGGGTAAAACCACTCTTCTCAAACGCTTATCCGAAACTTTTCAGAATGCAAGTACTGCTGTATTCTCCATGGACAACTATTATTTGCCCATTGACCAACAAACCAAAGATGCCAACGGCATTGTCAATTTTGACCTACCCACTGCGCTTGATCACCAGAAATTAAGCAGCGATCTTCAAACGTTAATCTCAGGGCAACCAATTGAAGTGCGCGAGTATTTTTTCAATGTGCAAGGGAGCAAGAGCGTGCTTTTAACCATACAGCCAAGCGACCTCATCATTGTAGAAGGCTTGTTTACACTGCACTACCCTAGCGTGTTCTCACAACTCGACTTCAGTATTTTTGTCGATGTAGACCATGCTACCCAACTAGACCGCCGCATCTACCGCGACCAAGAAACCCGTGGCTACAAGCGCTCAGAAATCATCTACCAATGGGAAAACCACGTTTTGCCCTGCTATGAGCAATTTATTGAGCCCTACAGAAACAACGCGCACTTTGTCTTTTGCAATGATCACCGCGCCGATCGCGATTTCTTGCGTTTAAGCGAACAACTGCGTACCTTGGTACCAGATCGCTTTTTGTAATGCAAACTATTCTTCCCTTCTTGCGCACCTGGAAATTCAGCTTTTTAGGCTTGGTTTTTCTTGTATTGGGGCTGGCCTTTTATTTCTCTAATCAAGAGAGGGCGTTCTCTGTTCGAGACATCCAAGCACAATTTACCGCACTTGAAAAAGAAAGTAAAGGCCATGCCAAATTGCTTTTAAAAAATGTAGAAGCTGGGAAGGCCTTGCCAAAATCAAAGACACTTACTTACCATCTGTACAATAAAGATGTGCTTTTTGGCTGGAGCAGTAACCAATTGCCTGTTGGCCGCTACAAAACCGACCTCTTTCCTGCAAACGGCATCATTAAACTCAATAATGGCTATTATTACAGCCAAACCTACCAAAAAAATGAGGTCACATGTTGTGTGAGCTTTTGCCTGCTCAAAGCATACGAATTCAGTAATGCGTATTTAAATACTGCCAACCCAGGTTTTTGGAAACAGCCGTTTGCCATTAGCCTCAACGGAAACAGTAAAAATGCCATCAAGGATAGCGCGCAAAACACCATTTTCTACGCCAGTCCTTTGCCTGTAGAAACACTTCCTGCTAGCAGCAATTGGGGACCTTTTTTCTTGCTGATTGCCCTGTTTTTGATTTGCTATCAGCTCCAATCCTTTCTAGAAAAAAGTTGGTGGGGAAGCTTGTTACTTTTATTAGGTCTTCTGGTGCTGCGCGTAGTCATGTACGAGCTAACCTGGCCAGCAGAGTGGCAAGTAAGCGATTGGTTTTCGGCCGGATTTTTTGCTTACAACGAATGGTACCCAGACTTTTTTGCGTACACCATTAATGGCCTTTTCTTGATGTTTGGCTTTCGAATTGTGCTGTCTTTGCTCCCTTCAGTTGAGCGCTGGTGGGCTAATGCACTCGCCCTTTTCTTGCCATTACTCCTCTGGCTTTTGATTTTGCATTTACTCGAAATTGTGATTGCCCACTCGAATATCCCCTTGAGTTTTGAGCATCTTTTTGAGTTGCGCCTCAGCTCTTATTTCTTTTTCTCGCTGTTGGGCTTTTTCTTGTACAGTTTTCAGAAAACAGTTTATGTAGCACTCAACATCAATAAAAATGAGCGTTGGTTTCAAAACCAGTTGAGAAAAATAGGACTTGTTGTATTGCCCTTTGTTTTGTTGTTTATGCAAAACCAAGACTGGATCAATATTTTACCTCTTTTAGTCATTGCCATTCATCTCCTTTTTGAACGCAAAACCAAAACTTCTTGGCAGCAATTGAGTAGTCAACTCTTGATCCTGACCATGAATGCGGCCATTATTACCTTTTATTTACAGACGCTACAAGTACAGAAAGACCTTGAAAACCGGAAGCTTTTTGGCCAACAGCTTGCTATTGAACGCAACATCAATTTAGAATTAGCCTATGCACAAGTAGCGCCAAATTTAAGCGAAGAAAACTGGCTACAAACTTCTTTTGATTCACTCCGAAAGCAATTTTCCAAAGTCGGATTTGAGCACACCCTCACTCAAAAATTTTTCACGGGGGTTTGGGACGGTTTTGACATCCAGGCAGATTTATATGATACTACCGGCCAGCCCTGCTTTGGCACAGATACCCTCAAACTCAAAAGACTCAAAACACTTGTAAAGCAGCACGGGCAAGCCTCTGATATTCAAGATGGCTTGTTTTTTATGCCCCATGAAGAAGAGGGGCTTAGTTATGTCATTCTGCTGCAACTGCAGGCAGAAAAATCGCTGGCTATTACTTTGGTTTCCAAAAGAATTCCAGAAGAAATTGGCTTTCCGAGGTTGCTCATTTCGGACCAAGCTGGCATCTCAAATAGCCTGGAGGCTTATGCTATTGGAAAATATGCGGAAGGAAGGCTCATCCATCAAACGGGCGCTTTCAATTACCCAAATTTGCTTTCCTCGTTTCGCAAGCGAGAGACCCAACAAGACCATTTTGAATTGGCAGGTTACACGCATGTCATGGTTCAAAAGCACGCCGGATCTGCAATTATCATTTCGTCTGTGACAAATAGTTGGTTTACGAATGTCACGAGTTTTGCTTTTATGTTTGTTTTTTGGGGGCTCTTACTACTCGCCAATCAATTATTCAAAACGCTTTTTCAAAATCAAACGGCACATTGGTCCTTGTCTTTTAAAGTGCAACTGGCCTTTTTACTCATCCTTGCGCTTTCCTTATTCTTATATGGTTTGGGAAGCTCTATTTTTATTGGCCGACAATTTGACAATTATGCTCAAGAAGCACTGCGCGAAAAACTCGCCGCTGTTCAAGCCGAATTGAAGTCGCAAACCGCCATGCTAGACACACTAGATATCAATGCCGTTGGCAAGCCATTAGAAAGCAAGTTGGCCAAGCTCTCGACCGTCTTCAAAACGGATCTTTTTGTATTTGACAGCGATGGTTTTCTCATCGCCTCATCTCGACCCAAACTTTTTGCCTATGGCTTAATTGGCGAACACATGAACGCCCAAGCCATGGATGCCCTGCTCGGTAAAAACCAAAGTTATTTTTCGCATCAAGACCAAATTGGCAAACTCAACTACCGCAGTGCTTATCTGCCCATTACCAATGAAGCGCTCAAACAAATCGGATTCATCAACCTGCAGCTTTTTGGTCAGCAAGAAGCCTATGAGCAACAGATCGAGAGTTTTTTCAAGGCGGCCATTAATGTCTTTGTATTACTGCTCGCTATTTCTGTTTTCATTGCCTTGGTTGTCAGCAATTGGCTCATTGGGCCCTTGCAGGTTGTGGCGCGGTCTGTGCGCAATCTAGAACTCGGCAAAAACAACCAAAAAATCAGTTACCAAAATGACGATGAAATTGGTGCGCTCGTGAAGGCTTACAATGAAAAATTAGCAGAGCTCGAACAGGCAGCCCAACAAATTGCGCGCAGTGAACGCGAAAGTGCCTGGCGCGACCTCGCGCAACAAATTGCACACGAGATCAAGAATCCCTTGACTCCAATGAAACTCAATATCCAGCATTTATTGCGCAAGATGGAAACCGAAGATGCCAACGCCAAAGAGCTTGCGCAAAAATCCTTGCCCTCCCTTATTGACCAAATCGATGCCTTGGCCAGAATGGCCAATGAATTTGCGCGCTTTGCCAAACTCCCGGAACCTATTTTTGAAAAAATTGAATTGGGCGCTTTTATCAGCCAAACGCTAGCCCTTTTTGATGAAGATCAGACCATGATTTATTTTCAAACGCAGCGCAAAGCACTCTGGATCAATGCAGACAAGGACATGCTCCAGCAGTTATTCCATAATTTATTGCTCAATGCCCGACAAGCAACAGATACCAGCGCTGAGCCAAAAATTGAAATTGAACTAGAAATAGAACAAGGAACTGTCGAAATTGCCATCAAAGACAACGGTGTAGGCATCTCTGCAACACAACAAGAACGCATCTTTACGCCTTACTTTACCACTAAGTCCTCTGGGTCTGGCATTGGCCTGAGCGTGGTCAGACAAATCATTGAAAAACACAACGGAGAGATTCGTTTTGAAAGCAAAGAAGGTGCAGGGACTGTCTTTTATTTGCGCTTCAAGCTCGCCTAACTTAGGCTACTTTTTGTATGGCTTCAAATCAAAAATCTGAATGTTGGCACGCTCATAACACGGATGCGCCAAAAACTCCTGAATATCAGGGTGGCCTGCCTCTGTTTTGAAAACCAATAGTTTTGAAGCACCCTTTTGTATCAAGTTTTGAATTTGAGGGGCAAATGGCAAATCTCTTGAAAGATTGTAATTGCTAAAGCCAATTCTATCGATAGCGGTCAGGTGCACGTTCGCATACGGATCTGAAAAACACAGTACGGTATCTCTTGGCCCTATTTGCTGCTGAATAGCCACTTTTTGGAGTTGAAGCTGACCCAAATGGTCTTGATGATTGAAATAAAACCAGCCCCAGTTTCCTTTGATAAACGAAGAAATAAATGGCGTGTTTTTTACGATGACATTTTGATTGCCAGCAGCTATTTGTGTAAATGATACCGTATTGAACAGCACCAATGTCAAGAACAAAATTTCTATTGGCCTTTGAGCTCTGCTGAGCAAATGCCACTGAGGCGCATATCTCATATAGGTGCCCATGAGAATGAGTGGCAGAAAAAGCACTTCAATGAAGTAATAATCGTGCACCTCAAAAACCCAGAACCAAAGAATCAAGTAAGCTAAAATGCCCAGCAAAGAGAAGGCGACCAAATATTTGATGACGCCAGACACCGCTTTGGACCAAAAAGTCCATAAGCACAATACACTAAAAATTGGCCAAGTAACAAGCGGAAAAATTTCGCGCGAATGCTCCATAAAGACCACTTTTATCATTCTCCATTGTTCAGTGGCATCGACTTCCCAAATGGGTCTGATGGTAGTCGAAAAAATGGTAGAACCGTATTTTGTATTGTATCGAATGGCATACAAATACCACAGGATTGCACAAGCTAGGGCTACCATAAAGCCCAAGTAAATGTACACTACTTTACTTATTTTGAGGCTTTTAACTAGTTTTTTAGTGAAAAGAAGGTGTGTGGTATATGCCCAAAAAAACGCCAATACAGCAATGAGCGCCGTAATTTTAATCAGGACCGCCAGGCTTAAAAAGAGGATAAACAAGGTGAGGGAAGTCTTTCTTTCGGACTGCCAAAAATGAAAAAATTGGGCAAATGCCAACAGTAAAAATGAAAAAGAGAATACATTAGGCATCAAGGTGTCTGCGTAATAAATCAAAACCGGAAAGGAAAAAATCAGTCCGGAAAAAATGAGCGCCTTTGTATCTGATTGAAATGCCCACCTGAAAAAAGGCAGCAGGGAAAGAATGCCCACAAAGAGCATTCCCAAAGAAAGCAACTTGGCAATCCAGAGTTGATAACCCGTTATTTTCCAAATTTGGCCGACCAAATAATAAATAATCGGGAACTCTGCTGCTGCATTTTGATTTCCTGTTGGGGCAATCCAATTGGTCTTGGGTTCAAAAAGAGCTGTACCGCGAAAATATTGTACCGCTTGCGTTAAGGAGTCGGACTTTCTGCACTCGTGAATAGGTAAAATATCGGCAGAAAAATGCTGCCAAAAACCATAACTTAAAGAAATAAATAAAAGTAAACCGATGGCCTTGACCCGCAACACAAAAATAGGAGAAGCTTGATTCATGCACTAAAGATAAGTGCTATTATTGAATTGCTCAATTGCTTTGCTGCGTCATTTAAAAGCAACCTTTATCGGCAAGGTATACTCCGAAACAACAGCCGTTCCTTTCTCATCTTTGGCTGGGCTCCACAAGGGCATGTCTAGTAATGTTTTGTTAAGGTTTCCTTTTAAGATGTCCAATTCTTTTTCTGAAAATTTCAAAAACGTGACTTCACGAACCTTGCCGTTGACGTCAATTAATAAACGCACGAAAATCCTGCCTTCTATACCTAGCTCACGAAGGTAATTCCACTCCCTGCTCCCTGCGATTTTCTCATCGATGTATTTTAAAACATCCGTTGTAGTGGTGCCAAACGAAGCCATGGTTGCAGGAAAATTCACAAGGCTGTCTCGAATGGTTTTGGGAAAAGGTTCTGGCGGACCAACACAAGTAATTACGGGCTCTGGAATATAACCGGGGGGGTCTATCGGATCTGGATCAAATGGCGGAAATGGGTCTGGTGGAATATATTCGGGAATACAGTCAGGTTGAAGTTGCGCTTTAGGTCTGAAATGTGTGGCATGATCTGCCTTTTTTGTCGAGTTCACCTTTGCTTCAATTTCCTTTGGAATGGGTCGTGTATTCGGTTTTTTCTCTTCTCGACAAGAAAAAAGTAGCGCAATCAATACCGGAAATAAAAGCTGAATGTGACTCATATTAAAACATCTGTAACAAAGAACGCACAAACAATTGATTCCTTACCTTTGTTAGACTAAAAAAAACAGATGCAACGCTATTGTCTAGACCCATGGAAACGCACGCGCGTTTTAACCCAGGAAGTTCAAATTGGAACGCTAAGCTTGGGCGGACAAAACCCTATTCGGGTGCAATCCATGACCACCACCGACACCATGGACACCGAAGGATCGGTAGAGCAGTCTATCCGCATGATCGACGCCGGTTGTGAACTCGTGAGGCTCACCGCCCCGAGTAAAAACGAAGCCGAGAACCTACAAAATATCAAAGCGGCGCTGGTTCAAAGAGGTTATCATGCCCCTTTGGTGGCAGACATCCACTTCACGCCTAATGCCGCTGAAATTGCTGCCAAAATTGTCGAAAAAGTGCGCGTCAATCCGGGCAACTACGCCGACAAAAAGAAATTCGAAGAAATCGATTACACCGATGACAGCTACCAAGCTGAACTCGATCGCATAGAAGAAAAGTTTACACCACTCGTGCTGCTTTGTAAAGCAAACGGCACCGCCATGCGCATTGGCACCAACCACGGCTCGCTTTCTGACCGCATCCTCAGCCGTTATGGCGATACGCCAGAAGGCATGGTAGAGTCGGCATTTGAATTCATTCGCATTTGCGAAAAACACGATTACCAGCAATTGGTCATCTCCATGAAAGCGAGCAATACGCTGGTCATGGTTCAGGCTTATCGCTTACTCATGGCCAAAATGCTCGAAAATGGTGTGGTTTACCCTTTACACCTTGGCGTAACCGAAGCTGGCGACGGTGAAGATGGCCGCATCAAGTCTGCAGTTGGCATTGGCGCACTTTTAGAAGACGGCTTGGGCGATACCATTCGCGTCTCGCTCACGGAGGCTCCTGAGGCCGAAATACCCGTTGCACAAAAACTAATTGCCAAATACAACAATTACTCCCCATTTGAATTTGAGCTCCCAACAGGGAACCTCAACTACTCGCCATTTCACTACAGTAAAAGAGAAAGCAACTCCTTTCATAACATTGGCGGGAAAAATACACCTATCGTCTTAGCTGACCTTTCTGATATTGAACAGATCAAGCCTGCCCATTTCTTTGGATTTGGCTACCAATACAGCATTCCGCTCGACAAATGGAACATCCAAGATCAGGCCGCAGATTATGTCTACATCGGGAGCAACGAGCTCGATTTTGAAGTTCCGGGCACCTTAGGCATCATGCTGGATTTCGAACTTTGGAAAGCAAAATACACAGACAAACCTGGCTACTACCCGTTAGTCCTACAAGAACAACTTTCTGAAGTGGGCCCTGATCAAATTTGTTTCTTGCCACTTGAAGCCGAAGATGCAATTCCAAATGAATTGGCAAGCAGACCAAATGTTTGTATTATTCTCAACACCAAATACAGCAACAAAACGCAGCTTTACCGCCGTTTTTTCCTTGAATTACAAGAAAAGAATCTAAAAAGTGCCGTGATTTTATCCTACCAATACGAAACTGCTGAGCTTGAATCTTTCCAACTTTTTGCTGGAGCCGATGCCGGAGCGCTTTTCATTGACGGTTTTGGCGATGGCATTTGGCTCAATGCCGCTCTTGGTGCACAACACATCAATTCTACAGCATTTGGGATTTTGCAAGCAACGCGCACGCGCATTTCCAAAACAGAATACATTTCGTGTCCGTCTTGCGGCCGCACCCTCTTTGATCTGCAAGAAACCACCGCAAAAATTCGCCAACGCACAGCGCACCTCAAAGGCCTCAAAATTGGTATTATGGGTTGTATTGTGAACGGCCCCGGCGAAATGGCCGATGCCGACTACGGCTATGTAGGTACTGGGCCCGGTAAAATCAATTTGTACAAAGAAAAAACGATCGTCAAGCGCAATATTGAAGAGCAACAAGCTGTGGAGGCACTTGTAGACCTCATCAAAGAATACGGCGATTGGCAAGAGCCGAAAATCTAAAAAGCCGGCGGGCAATTGAGCTCCACCCATTCATTAGAATGCGGATGATAAAACCCGAGTTTGGCAGCGTGCAAATACAAGCGATCCGCTTTTTGGCCATATAAATCGTCACCCTTCATTGGGCAATTCAGCCCTAAATGGTGTGCGGCATGCACCCGCAGCTGATGCGTGCGGCCCGTGTGCGGAAACAAAGCAATCCTAGTTTCATTGTTTTGAATGTCCAACACCTTGTATTTGGTATGCGCAAAGCTGCCATGTTCATAACAAACCAACTGCCTTGGGCGGTCGTCTAGGTCTACGCGCAACGGCAATTTGATCTCTCCCTCTTTAAACGCCGGTACGCCCACCAAAACAGCAACATATTCTTTCTGTACCTTTCTCAGTACAAACTGACGCTGCAAGCGCTGGTGCATGAGTTTGGTCTTGGCGGCAAGCATGATGCCCGACGTAGACATATCCAAGCGGTGTACGAGTAGTGGCCCGTCGGCGTACGGATATTTTTTCTTTAAGTCATCTAAGGAATTGGGCATCGGATTTTTACCTGGTACCGACAAGTATTCAGGCGCTTTGTTGATGGCTACAATCCAGTCATCTTCGTAAATTATGTGGAGCGGTTTAGCCGGATGAATGGCCGTAATTGGGTTTTCATCTACATGAAGCCCTTTGAGCATGTGGCCTAAAATCGGTTCGCACTTGCTTTTGCACGAAGGATAAAAATGACCGTGGATGCGCACTTCTGAATCGGGAGCCATTCCCCACCAAAACTCGGCCATACATACAGGCGTGTAGGCATTTTCATATGCATATTGCAATAACTTTGGGGCAGCACATTCTCCAGCTCCCGCAGGCGGAGAATCGACAAATAGATTCAAGACATTTTCTGTCTGACCTTTTGCATTTAAAAAAGTGTAGCGCTCAAAAATACGGCGCTGCAAATCTGCCGAATGAGCAGCACGGCGCGCTTTTAAGTCCTCAATTTTGTGTTGGTATTCAAAAGCGTTCTGTTGTATTTCTTGAATTGCCGTTTGTGCTTCGCGTTTGAGTGCTTTGAGTTCCCGACTCTCCTGCATGCTTTCAAAACGCAGGGCTTCTAAGTCATTTGAAAAATCTAAATCTGACTCAATTATTGTTTTTCTTTTTTCGTCGCGAAGCGCTTTGGCTATTTTATTTTTTTGTTGGAGCTCCTGGATTCTTGACGCCCATTGCTGTTTTATATTCAATTCTTCGTCCTTCAGTCTTTTTAATTCCAGTGAATTTTCTAAGTCTTCTAGTTGCAGCGTCAGTTGATGAATTTCTTGCTCTTCACGGCGAAAAAACCCTTGGGCTTCAAGTAAGTCAAAGACTGGTGGCACAAATCCTTCATGCGCATTTGAATTGCCCAATTTGCCCGAAAATGCAGCTAAATAACCTAGTTCTCCTGCAGGACTTTGAACCACCAAAACCCCAAACATTTTGCCAATTGCACCCAAACGTTCTTGGCGATCCAAACCGAAATCATGTCCGAAATCTTCCTCAAAAAGGCGCTTTTGCAAGAGCGCTGCAGCATGCAAGGCCAACGGATGCACATCGCAGTAAAAAGGGAAAGTAAACCGTTCAGGAAGGGTTGTGTGCTGGAACTCCGAAGCAAAGGGGATAAACATAAAACAAAGGTCAAAAAAAAACGCCCTCGTTGGAGGGCGTTTCTCATTTCTTTTGGAAGAAATTATTTGATCACAACGTTTTTAGTTGTTGTAAGACCGTCTACAGTAACAGTTACGATGTAGCTTCCTTTTGCAACGTTTTCAGTTGAGAAAGAAACAACTTGTGTTCCGTTAAGGTTAGTCATGTTTTTTGCAGAGATCACGCGACCTTGAAGATCCATCAATGCAACTGCGTAATCGTTGTTAGTAGCTTCGAAAGAAACGTTTACTTCAGAAGATGCAGGGTTAGGGTATACATTCATTGCGATTGTAGCCAACTCATCCATTCCTAAAGCACCTGTTTTGAAAGCACGTGTATCTAAAGCAGCGAAAGAAGCACCAGAAGCGATTGTTGTACCGTTAGCGTCTACCAAAGAGTAAGCACCGTTACCGTAAGAACAGCAGATACCATCTCCGTAAGCGTCAGCGATTTCGAAAGTATAACATTGGCTTGGGTTCAAGGTAACTAATTGTGGCGCTTGAACAGTTTGACCAGCAGCACCTGTTGTCATGTCAGCCCAGTTACCACCGCCTTGTGCTACAGTTGCACCAGTGCTGTTCTTGATAACCCAAGAAGTTTCAGAAGCGTAGTAGTCAGTTGTAATGTTAACAGTTACGTATTGTGAAACCGCGTTAGCAGCAGCAGCTACAGTTGCGTTCGCAGTGTTGTTAGCAACAGAAGCATCACCAGCAGTTGTTACAGTAACAACCAAAGCACCACCAGTAAAGTTAGCGATAGGTGAACAAACAACGTTTGCAACACCGTAAGTAGCCAAGTTACCACTGAATGTGCCAGTAGAAACTGTTGTACCACCTTGTGTAATTGTTACAGTTGCAGCAGTAAGCGCAGATGTTCCGTTGTTTTGGATGTCAACAGATGGCGTGTAAGCACCTTCACAATGTACAGTTGAACCAGTGTAGTTCAAAGCAGCAACGTCTGCAGGTGCAGATGCTGGTGGAGGACATGCAGAAACTGTTGCGTAAAGCGCAGCTGCGTCTAATTGACCAACTTCTTCGATGATGCGGTTAGGGCAAATACGGTAGATTGTTGGAAAGTATGCGATGTTGTAATCGTTGTTGATTTGGTTAGCACCAGCAGATGCTGGGTTGGCCATTGGGAATTGGATTTGGTTACCTGCAGCAGGCTCAATCCAGT
Organism: Bacteroidota bacterium; assembly: GCA_041168605.1. Lineage (GTDB taxonomy): Bacteria > Bacteroidota > Bacteroidia > Flavobacteriales_D > Crocinitomicaceae > UBA952. Next base: position 21,191 of record JBEEKN010000009.1, read on the forward strand.
TTCCGATTGCACCTGAACCATCTAACATTGTTGCGTCTGCAGTTGTTCCGTCACCTTCGATCCAAATTACCATTACGTCGTCTGTAGTTGATGCAGATACGCCAGCAGCACCAGCAGGGCCGTGTGTAGAATAAACATCTTCTAAAGCACCAGAAAGGTGGTAGTTCCAGCATGGACCACACCAAGTTGCAGAGACATCTAGGAATACAGTGTATCCTTGGTCTAGATAGTCATAAAGAGTGTAAGACCCATTATTAGTTGTTCCTGCTGTAGCCAACCAAGATTGGTAAGCAGTAACTGTGAAGTTTGGAGCAACGCTACCTGGGGCTAGCTGCGCATTCGCACTAACACCTGCAAGTAACATAGCAGCTGAGAATAATAGTTTTTTCATGCGTTTAAATTTAAGTTTGCGTAAATATAAAGAAATTCCCGTGAAGGAAAAAAACAATACAATAAAAACGTAAAAGGAGAATTATTTTTTCTTGAGTTGCTCTTTGATGAAGAGCTCAATTGCACCAACCATAGAAGGCGCTTTTGGATGTGGGGCATGCACGTCTAGGCGCAAGTTGTTCTTCAAGACGGCATTGGCGGTTGTAGGTCCAAAGGCTGCAATAGTAGTGGTGTTCTGCTTGAAGTCGGGGAAGTTCTTGAATAAAGATTCGATACCACCCGGACTAAAAAATACTAACATGTCGTAATAAACGTCTTCTAAATCGGAGAGGTCGGCCGCAACTGTTCTGTATAAAATCGCTTTTGAAAAAGGAATGTTATACTTCTCGAGCGTCAATGGAATGTTGTCGCGTAGAATGTCGGTACAAGGCAATAAGAATTTTTCGCCTTTTTGCTTTTTCATGAGTTCGGCCAACTCGTCTATCGTTTGCTTGCCAAAAAATATTTTGCGCTTGCGATAAGTGACGTATTTCTGTAAGTAAAGTGCGACCGCTTCAGTAATACAGAAGTATTTCATGGTGTCTGGTACTTCGAAGCGAACGGCTTCAGCCATTCTAAAGAAATGGTCTACAGCAACTTTGGAAGTGAGGATGACAGCGGTGTGTGCAGAGATATCTACTTTTTGCGTACGGAAATCTTTGGGGTCAACACCCTCCACTTTGATAAACGGACGAAAATCAATTTTGAGCTTGTATTTTTCAGCTAAATCGAAATAAGGTGATTTATCGCCTTCTGGTTTCGGCTGGGAAACTAAAATGGTCTTAATAGCCAAAGTTGTCGTTTTAATTAAATGTATTCGCCCGAAAGCCAACGCCATACAAACAGGATGGGTAGGATTTCCAAGGCGCAAAGGTACAAAATTAAATAATACCATTCCAAATTTGCCTGAAGACAGGCTCTCCAAGCCTTGATCAAGCGCCATACATAACCAGACAAGCCCACGATTATAAAGGCTTGTTGGAGCAAACTATTGGCTTGGCCGTATATCAACCACAAAAAAGAGAGGCCTAAATAAACCAAACCGACAAAAGACCAAACCTGTTTATTGATTTCGGCTATATGGCTCACGAGTTTCCAATTGTCGGTGATGAACAAGGCCAAGCGGAAATTGAGCAATTGAAAAATTAAAAAGGAGCCGACAAACGCAAATGTCAAGCCAAGGGCATCGAGCCGTTCAAAATAAGTTAAAAGAAAAAGATAGGTGCTGAGCGAAAAGGAGACAAAAGCATTGCCCAAAAACAAGGATTGGGTTTCGGGCCTGATTTTCTCGTCGTCAAAACCAAAACTCTCGATTTTACCCAGTTTCCAAAAGCGTTTCCAGGATAAAGCCAAGGCATCTGGGGTGCTGATTCGTGCATACGCAATGAAGGTCAAGGAAAGCAGCGACACAAATAACAAATAGCTATTCATCTGGGAGGCTCTTTCTATGAGTTCGAATCTTGGCACGTAAAGAATTTTGAGTACAAAAATAATTCAAATTTGCATGCTACAGCTGCACAGAATATTACGTACTTTTGTCGCACAAATCAACCATCATGAAAACCGATTTATACCAGCACCCAGACTACTTCAACATGGACGACCTGCTCTCAGAAGAGCACAAGCTTGTCCGCGACGCAGCTAGAGCATGGGTTAAAAAAGAAGTCTCGCCGATTATTGATGAGCACTACGAAAAAGCAACTTTCCCAATGCACATCCTTGGTGGGCTCGGAGAAATCGGTGCTTTTGGCCCTTACATTCCTGAAGAATACGGCGGCCCAGGGCTAGACCAAATTTCTTATGGGCTCATTATGCAAGAACTCGAGCGCTGTGACTCCGGTCTGCGTTCTACCGCCTCTGTGCAGTCTTCTTTGGTGATGTACCCTATCTGGAAATACGGCTCTGAGGCCCACAAACAAAAATACCTTCCCAAGCTTGCCTCTGGCGAAATGATGGGTTGTTTTGGTCTTACTGAGCCCGATTACGGTTCCAACCCTGGTGGCATGATCACCAATTTCAAAGATGCTGGCGACCACGTCATTTTGAATGGTGCCAAAATGTGGATTTCAAACGCCCCATTTGCAGATATCGCTGTTGTTTGGGCCAAAGACGAAACCGGACGCATTTACGGAATCATCGTAGAACGCGGCATGGAAGGCTTCTCAACCCCAGAAATGCACGGCAAACTTTCGCTTCGTGCCTCTGCAACTGGCGAGCTCATTTTTGACAACGTCAAAGTGCCAAAAGAAAATATCCTCCCTGGCCGTTCAGGTCTTGGCGCTCCACTTAGCTGCCTAGACTCCGCGCGCTTTGGTATTGCTTGGGGTGCATTAGGCGCTGCCATGGATTGCTACGACCAAGCATTGCGCTACTCCAAAGAGCGCACCCAATTCAATGTGCCAATTGGCGCCTTTCAGTTGATCCAGAAAAAATTAGCTGAAATGATCACCGAAATTACAAAAGCACAACTCCTTACCTTCCGCTTGGGCCAATTGCGCAACGAAGGCCGTGCTACTTCAGCACAAATCTCTATGGCCAAGCGCAACAACGTTGAAATTGCACTCAACATTGCCCGCGAAGCACGTCAAATTCACGGCGGTATGGGTATTACTAGCGAATATTCCATGATGCGCCACATGGCTAATCTTGAGTCTGTAGTGACCTACGAAGGAACCCACGACATTCACTTACTCATTACGGGTATGGATGTAACTGGCATTCCTTCTTTCACAAGAGAAATGCCCAATCTATAAAGATCAAATATCTTCGCTTTCCGAAAGCGCATCTCCTCGCAAGAGGCGGATGCGCTTTCTTGCTTCTGCACCAAACAAACTAGCCTTGTACTCCATCAAAAGCATTTTATAAAGCGCTTCTGCGGTAGCTTTATCCAGCAGGCGCAGCTCATTGATTTCGGCCATGCGAAAGAGTGCGTCATCAGCTAAAATGTCTTTTGAGTGTAGCTTGAGTAAGTCTTCATAATAACCCAGCGCGCGTTGCCACTCGCCGCGTTGTTCCATAGCTTGCCCTTTTCTGTACAGAATTTCATCGGCCAAAGCATGGTACGGAAAAGCAGTTTGGATGCTGTCAAACAAGACAAATGCAGAGTCTAATTTTTGCTGTGCAATCATGCGGTCGGCATTGGCAAACCATAGCATGACTTGGTAATTGCTGTCCAAACCATAGTTGTCGGTGATAAAAACAGAAAGTTGAATGGCATCATTCGAAATAAAACGCGAAGTACCTTCTTTCAGGACATCTAGTTGCGACTGCGCAAATTCAAATTCTCCATCGTAATAGAAAATTTTGGCGTTTTTAAATTTGGCCTCGGCACCAATCGTTTCAAACTTAAAGTCGTTGTCTATCTGCATATAGATCAAAGAGGCCTCCCAGATGTCGCCACCGAGTACTTGCACGTCTGCCAACAACATTTTGGCTTGCGCACGCTGGATATCCGTAAGGCCTGGCATGCGGATAATTTGTTGTAATTCATCTATGGCAATATTCACCTGTTGGCCGTAAAAAGCCCTGATTTCTGCGAGTTGTAAAGACACTTGGAAGGTGACGCGGCTCTTGCCCAAACGCATTAAGGCTTGTTCAAAATCAGTAATGCACAACTTGATTTCCTCTGCATTGAAATTTCTAAACTGCGTCACCTGAATAAATCTTGCGTTTAACAACGACAGCTGTGCTTCATAAAAGTTAGGCTGTTCAGGACCTAAATCGATGACATACTGAAAACACTTGCTTGCTTGGTCAAAAACGGCATTTTCGACACAAATTTGCCCGAGCTCCAACACTTCTCTGCCATCGCTTTTGGTGCGCTTATCTAAGGCAATAACTTGGGCTGCAGCGCCTGTAAAGTCGCGACTTTGCACAAACAACCAAATGAGCATTTGATGAAATACTGTAGGTGCGCCTGCTTGCTGAACCCGCTGTAAGAGCACTTCTTTGGCCAATAAAAAATCGGGGGCAGTGGCTATAGTGAGGTCCATTCGAGAACCAATTGCTTGCTGAATGGGCTCTAGAATGCCGGGTTGTTGTGCTAAATAATCTAAGTAGGCGCCAAGCATCGCGCGCTTGTCGCCAACCATTGCGTAATAATCGGCATACTGAAAATTAAACGGATAGTTCGGCGTCATTTTCTGACCTGCATCCAAAGCCCGCTTGGCATAATCAAATTTGCCTTTTGCCGCAAACGCTTGGTAGATAGAGATGGCCTGACCTGGATTAGGGCCGATATCTCCGAGCAACTCCTCAAATATTTTTTTTGCCTTAGTTGGGTCGTTTTGTTCTTCATAAAACTGGCCCGCCATTAAGTGCACTTCGTAGTCTTGTTTATTGAGCGCAATTTGCTTTCGCAGCAATTTCTCTGCTGTTTTGAAATCCTTTTGGGCAAGTAGACATTCGTAATATGGTAAGAAAATGGCTTTGCTCTGATCTTGCGCGTACACTTTCTCAAAATAACCAACGGCTTTGTCTAATTCAGAATTATTGTAATAATACTGCGCTAATTGCAAGTCGCTAGCTGTTTGGGCATTTGTGTGCCAAGCACCCAGCAGCAAAAAAAGCACAATAAGAATTTTGCCACTCATTAGTTGCGCTGTTTTTTGAGAAGCAATGTTTGTGAAAAAGCCTCTACCGAAGGGTATAAACGCGCATATTCAGAAAAGAATGTTGTTTTTGCACGCAAATAATCAGCGCTCAATTCGTAGAGCTGTTTGACCTTTTGGCGTTCAAAGCGAATATAACTTGCATAACGCTGGCGTTCTCCGCGGCCATCTTCAATATCTTGATGCAAGCGCTTCAATACCCCTTTTTCTTCTTTGATACCTTCTCGTACTTTCATGAATTGCTGCATCATGGGTTTGATGCTTTTTCTCATGAGTTTATACGCATCTAGTTTTTTAGCGAGCTCCATATCGATGGTATCTAGCTGCAGATTTTGCTTGATCCGCAATTCAGTTTGCATCGTTTTAACTTTGATGCTCGAGATGTCTGATAGCCTTGAATCGGGCAGGGTGTTTTCGATTTCGAGCAACTTTTCTTGGAGCGCAACGATTTGTTTTAAATAGGTTTCTCGCTGTAAGTCAGCACAAGAAGTAAACAAAAGGATACCCAAAAAAACAAAAAACCACTTTTTCATAACGTTCAAGATAAATATTGATGAATACCCGCAGTCAGCAGCAATGCCAGCGTAAAGCCTGCATAAATCTCTAAGGGCGTATGCTTTCTAAGATAAAGTCTGGAGGCCATAGTAAGACCAGCTGCCAACAACGCGGCAATTAACCACCACAAACTGAAATGATCTTGTGCTCTTGTGAATACAGCTAAAAACCCAACTAAAATACCTGCTCCTGCACCGTGCAACGAAATTTTAATCCAGCGATTGACCACTAAAAAAATACTAGTGACCGCAACGCCAGAAAGTGGTAGGGCATAAAAATAGCGCGGTAATGTTCCTGCTCCAGCTTTATAAACAAGCAGAAAAAACAAGACCAAAGAATAAACCAACATAATGATCAAAGGCAAACTGCGTTCGCGCTGGCGTTCGATATCAATAGTGCTGATCACTTTGAAGCGGTGCAAGAGGATAAAAGATACGCCTGGCGCCACCACGCTAAACAAAAAGAAGATGGTAAAAAGCGCCCATTTACTTTCTATGGGTGCAAAATACAAACTCGTCATCTCGACATCTGAACTATATGCCGGCACAAAAAGGCTGATCAAAATGCCATACGTTGGCATAAAGAGGGGTAGAAATACCCAGGAAAATAGATGAGATAGAATTTTCATAGTTCTTTGCGCATTCGAGCCACCGGAATTTGAAGTTGTTCACGGTATTTTGCTACCGTGCGTCTGGCAATATTGTACCCTTTTTCTTTGAGTAAGTCCATTAGTTTTTCATCGGTAAGCGGGCTGTGTTTGTCTTCGGCCGCAATCGCGTCAGAAAGGATTTTCTTGACTTCTCTCGTAGACACCTCTTCTCCGCTGTCGGTCGATAAAGACTCTGAGAAGAAATATTTCAAGGAAAAAATACCATAATTGGTTTGAACATATTTAGAATTCGCCACCCTTGAGACCGTCGAAATATCGAGCTCCACAATATCGGCAATATCCTTTAAAATCATTGGCTTGAGCTTGGTTTCGTCTCCGCTCAAAAAATATGCTTCTTGATACTCAAGTATCGCACCCATGGTGAGCAAGAGCGTTTGCTGTCTTTGTCGAATGGCATCAATAAACCACTTAGCGCCATCGAGTTTTTGCTTCACAAACTGGAAGGCTTCTTTATCGGCCTTTGAGCTCTTTGCACCCTCCGCATAACTGCGCAACATGTTTTCGTAATCGCGGTTCACCTTGAGGTCTGGCGCATTTCGGCTGTTCAAACTCAACTCGATGCGGCCTTCGTGCTCAAAAAGCGTGAAGTCTGGAATAATTTGCTGATGGTTCTTAGCCGCCTCGCGCATAGAGCCGCCCGGCTTTGGGTTGCAGCGCAAAATCTCGTCGATGGCCTCTTTGAGGTCTTGGTCTTCGATTTCTAATTTTTTGGCAATCCGCTCGTAGTGTTTCTTGGTAAATTCTTCAAAAAAGTTCTCTACAATTTTGAGTGCAGTGAACCGGACAATATCTCCATCTTGTTTTCTGCGCAATTGCAAGAGCAAGCATTCTTTGAGGTTTCTGGCACCTACTCCTGCAGGTTCCAATTCTTGAACCAAAGCCAATACAGCACCTACTTCTTGTTCAGTTGCGTCGATATTCATCGAAAAGGCCAAATCATCGACGATCGCTTCTATAGACCTATTGAGGTAGCCAGATTCGTCTAAGTTACCAATGATGATATCGGCAATGACAAATTGTTTTTCGTCGAGATAAAGCAAATGGAGTTGCTCGGTGAGTCTTTCTTGAAAAGTTTGCTCTCCCGACAGGGGAATAACGCGCTCTTCGTCGTCTTTCGATTGGTTATTTGCCTGCGTTTTGTAATCGGCAACGTCGTCGTCTAGGTAGTCTGAAATGTCAAAATCGTTGTCGTCGTCGGAGTCGTCGGCATCGTAGTCGTCTTGGTTGTCAAAATCGTCTTCTTCTATTTCCTGACCTTCTTCGAGCGCTGGATTCTCCTCTAGCTCTTGTTTGATGCGTTGATCGAGTTCCATGGTTGGCACCTGCAACAATTTCATGAGCTGAATTTGCTGCGGAGAGAGCCGCTGCTCAAGTTTTTGAATAAGCTGTTGACGCAATGCCATTATTCGATTTTCTGCTTGATGACCTGATAAATTTCTAAGGTGGTCATGTCGTAAACATAAACCAAAACGTGCATGTTCTCAGCATTAAAAGCGCCATCGAGCTGATTGGGAACCAAAAAACTGTAATTGACATAATACTTGCCATTATTGAGGTCGGCAGCGGTTAACTGACGGCCAAACGGCATGTTGTTGAGGTTTTTGCGGTGGATGTCGCGGTGAACGTAGTTATGATTGTGCGAGTTATCAGACATTTTCTGATCGCCAACCAAAGAATCTTCGAGCAAATAAGCCACGATTCCGAGCTCATTGGTAAGCGTTTGATCGATTTTATCGACCTCTACGTGTAAAAAGGCGCCTTTTGTGCTCGGGTAGTAATTCAATTGGGACTGCAGATTGACTCTCAAATTATTTTCAGTGAGCAAAGTGCTGGTGATCGAAGACCACTGACCTGGCCCTTGAAAGATGTTACCTCCAACATTTACACGGCTGATTGGTCCGCGCGGGTTGCCCACAAAACCTGGGTCGTTTTGACCAAACCAAGAACCAATATACAAGCCATCTGGATTCGTAAAATCAAGTGTATATTCTGCATCGACAGACTGAAAATCACCAATGCCGTCTACACCAGCGTGAATAGAGGTGGTGAAGACACGCCCAGGATTGGCCATGTGTAACTGATGCGCCAAATCGGCAGCTGCCGGACAAAAGATACATTTGTGTCCTGTAAAATCTTCAATTAAAATATTGCGATCCGTGTTGGTATTAGCCGTAAAAGTAGGCCATTCGTTGGCCACGTAATCGGCCCAATTGCCCGGATAGAGTGTGGTGTCCAATTCTAAATTAACCACTGGCGGATACGGGTTTGTAATGCGGTCGCAAGAAGGCAGCAAATAAAGACCAAAAGCGATGGCAAAAGCGATAAACAGAATTCCCTTTTTCATATTAAAAACTGTGCGTTAAGTTGATCATGAGTCCGTTGTTGGCAGGCACTGGTCGGCAAACACCGCCTACACAAAATAGGCCTGCGCGCTGACGACCATAAGATACCGTAAGGCGCGTTGCGTCTTTGATGTAACCGCAGGTGATAATTGGATAATTGACGCGCTTGCTGGCGTCGGCATTGCCGTAGTTGTATTGATTCATGGCCGAGAAAAACCATCCTGGAGAGATGGTGTACTCTACTAGTGCGGTGGCCCAATTGCCTTTGTCGTTGATGCCCGCAGCATTTTTTTGCACCCACATGCCTTGGAGTTCCCAACGGATCGCGTTGTGGGTATTGATTTTATAAGTCCCTTCCAAAACTGCAATTCTAGCATGGATAATACCTTGTGCATCGCTCACCTTCACGACATCATTATTGATTTTGATGTCGTAAAAACTCAAAATACCGCTCCATTGTTTGTTGATTTTCTTCGTGATATTGAAGTTGATGTCTTGCCAATAGAGGCTATCACTTAAACCAAACGGACGCGTGTGATAGACCACTCTTGAAGAATCGTTGAGGTCAATTCCATTGAGTGTTTGTTCAGGTCGGTAGGTTGTAGAGAAATTCAGCCCGATTGTGGTGCCGTACTTTCCGCCGAGCTGAGTGCCTTTTTTGAACGTATAAAGGATGTCTGCCTGATAAGCTACCTCGCCCAATGGCTGGGTTGCATACGGGTAAAGCGTCGCGACCAAGTTGTAGGTATGTGTTTTGTTGAGCGACGGCAAAAAGTTGATCAAGACATCTTGCAAATCTTTGGTGCGATCAGAACGGAAACTCATGTTGTCTACAGACTTTCCGGATAACAAAATACCAAGTCCTTTTTTGGTGTAGCGCAGATTGAAAATCGCCGCATGGCCATTATTGTAGATGTATTGGTTGTCTGAAGAAGGGTCTTGCCCTTTTTGAATGAATTCGGCGTCGGCGTAAAAATTGCCGTAAGTCAGCTTCAGACGGCCGCCATAAGCAGCTGTGTTTTGGGGTAAAATCCATTCTGGGTTGTCGTCTTCTTGAAACTTACTCACGAAAGAAGCGCCAATGACGACATCGAGCTTTTTATCTTTCAAGATGCCCAAGCCTTCATTGAGGTGCCACTCGGCGTCTGTTCCGCGAACAAGCCCAGCGCCATGGACAATTTGCCCTTGCTGAAAAGACAAGCGTTGCGTACCGTACACGCCTTTGAGTACCACGCCCTTTCCTGGTCTGAGTACAATGCGCATGCCGTCGAGTAGGTTGTCGTAACCCAAATTGCGGTCTTCGTAGGTACGCAGCGCCAAGCCAGTGCCGAATTGCTCATAAAATGTGCCGAGCGTGACATCTACAAAATCATTTTGGTAGCCAACATAGCGCATCCCGATACCCGTGCCGTCGAAACGATTGGGATAGCCTTGAATGCGGGGCAAATAGGACTCAAAACGCATACCTGCCTTGAAATTTCCTTGGGTGTAAAAAACATTCATGTAGGAGTTGAGCAAGCCTTTTTGAATGGGTTGCTTGGCGTTGATAATGCTGTCTTCGTTGAGGTATTGAAAGACGGTTTCCATGTTGCCGGTGATGTTGCCTTGCGCAAACGAAACCTGACTCAGCAATAAAATGACAAGGAGTGTACGTGTTTTTTTCATGTATTATTTTTCGCTCAATTTGAGCAATTCTTGATAGAGTTTTTCTTCGTCGCCTGGTGCGTAATTGTTGTGTGAGTATACAATAAAACCGTTTTTATCGACTAAAAAAGTATGCGGTACGTTGTTGACACCCATGGCGCGCTTGAAATCCCAGTTTGGGTCCATTAAGACGGTGTAGTCCCAGGCCTTGCCATTGACATAAACAGGCACCTGGCTTTTTGTTTTTTCGTCGTCGATGGCTACAGCAACGAGCTTAACGCCTGTTTCGGCAACCCAATCTTCATAAACTTCGTGGATGGTGTTCAATTCTTTTTTGCACGGCGCACACCAAGTGGCCCAAAAACTGATGATCACTGGCCCATTGGCTGTTAATTCGGCCGTATTGATGGCTTTGCCTTTCATGTCGACCAACTTGACCGAAGGCACTTGTTTTTGATTGAGGGCGGTTTCAACGGTAGCTTCTTGCGCAAGCAGATTCAAAGAAAAAGTACCAGCGAGAAAGAGTAAAAATAATTTTTTCATGATTTGAATTTTTCTGGGCGAGTCAAAAACCTTGCCGAATTCAAAAGTAAGAAAAAAGCAGCGATGCAAAAAATGGCTTAGATTTTGATAAGTGCGGTGAAAAGCTTATTTTTGAACAAAGTGTATTTTCATGAAAACTTTATTACTTTCTCTCTTCTGCCTTTTTGCTGCTGTCGCTAGCGCACAAAACAATATTGTCATTCACCTCGACGGTCAAACTACAGACATTTCTGGCCAAACCCACACCATCGTTGCACCGTCTTCCGCTTCATTTGATGTGCCGTTTGACGTAGTCAACAACACCGGTTCTGCTGTTCAATGGCGCATCACCCGCAAACAACTCAATGTTCCCACTGGCTGGACTGACGCACTTTGCTGGGGCCACTCTACAGATCCATTCGGAGGTACTTGTTATTCTTCTGGCCAAATGAACACCAACCCTTGGACCTCTCCCGGAACACAAGCTGTTCTTTTTACAATCAACGATGGTGAATACGGCAAAATGAAAGTTTCTGTCGATGTAGAAGACAATACCTTCGGTCAAGCTCATTACCGTTATTATGTCACTACCAACGGGCTCACTATGCTAGACTCCGTTGACCTCGTTGTAGACTACCTTGCGGCGGTCAAGCCAGTGGTCAAAGAAGAAATCAGCATTACCATTGCGCCCAACCCGAGCACAGAATACGTCAATATTCAGTTTACAGGTGTTGAGCAGCTGCAACTCAAAATGGTAGATGCCTTGGGTAACGTCATTACACGAGAAGTCCTCACCTCCAACCGTAAAATCAACGTAAGCGACCTCAACAGCGGTATCTACTTCCTCGTATTTGAGGCGCCAGGATCCAAGAGCATTACGCGTAAATTGGTTGTCAGACACTAATGTCCAAGCGCAAACCCAAAGTACCCGCAGCTCAAGCTCCTAGAAAAAAAGCAGGCATTACCACTTTGGTGATGCGCATCTTTGAACAAAACCCCGGCGTTGAGCTCACACACAAACAAGTTTCTACCCTCATCGATGCCCGCGATGCGCGTGCGCGTCAGGTTGTTTTTGATTCCTTGAGTGTCTTGACCAACAAAAAAGCCATTCAACGCATCAACCACCACACCTATAAATTAGCCGGAGAAACCACCTTATTAGAAGGGACCATCTCCATTACCCAGCGCGGTGCCGGTTTTGTAACGGTTCAAGGTTATGAAAAAGACATCTACATCGGGCCGTCCAATGTGGGGCAAGCCCTCCATGGCGATACCGTCAAAGTGCGGGTTTTCAAGCAAGGTGCTAAGCGAGACGAAGGCGCCGTAACCGAAGTCACCGAACGCGATCGCATTCAGTTTGTGGGCACCATCCAAATTCGCAACAACGATGCGCTAATGGTACCAGACAACGCGCGCTCAGGTGTGGAAATCAAAATACCACTCGACAAACTCAACGGTGCACTCCATGGCGAGAAAGCACTTGTCAAGATCACCGTTTGGCCAAAAAGTGCCGAAAGGCCTTATGGCGAAGTCTTGGTGCGGCTTGGTAAATCAGGAAGCAACGAAACAGAAATGTTGTCTATCCTTTACAACCAAGGCATCAATCCTATATTCCCAGATGCGGTCATGGCCGAGGCAGAACTCATCGGCATCGACCTCGATCCAAAAGAAGTAGCACAAAGACGCGACTTCAGACCCATTCTTACTTTTACAATCGATCCCTTCGATGCCAAAGACTTTGACGATGCCATTTCTTATCAAGAATTAGAAAATGGGCACTTCGAAGTTGGTGTGCACATCGCAGATGTCAGTCATTACGTTCGGCCAGGTTCGGCCATGGACCAAGAAGCACTCTTGCGCTCCAATTCGGTGTATCTCGTAGACCGCGTCATTCCCATGCTTCCAGAGCAGCTCAGCAACCTCTCATGCTCTCTAAGGCCGCACGAAGACAAATTTGCTTTTTCTGCCGTATTTGAACTCGACGTCACCGGTAAAATATACAAAGAATGGTACGGCAAAACCGTCATCCACTCAAAGCGGCGTTATACCTACGAAGAAGCACAAGAAATTTTAGAAGGCACCCCCGGTGACCACGACACCATTTTGCGTAAAATTGACGCGTTGGCTAAAATATACCGCAACCAACGACTCAAAAATGGTGCACTGAGCATAGAATCAGAAGAAATGCGTTTTAAGCTCGACAACGAAGGAAATCCTGATGGTGTGGTGATCAAAACGTCTAAAGACGCTCACAAACTCATTGAAGAATTCATGCTACTCGCCAACAGAAAAGTGACCGAGTTTCTTTCTCCAAAAAAGAAAGGGCAGGAGAACTTCCCCATGATTTACCGTGTCCACGATGTTCCGGACCCTTCCAAAATGGAGCTTTTTGCCGTCTTTATCGAAAAGTTTGGGCACAAAGTAGACATCAATGATCCGCTCAATATTGCCAAAAACCTCAACGCACTCTTTGAAGAAATCCGCAGCGAAAACGAGTTCTCATTGGTGCAGTCCATGGCCATCCGCTCCATGGCCAAAGCAAGCTACGACACCCAAAACATCGGGCACTACGGTTTGGCTTTCAAACACTACTCACATTTTACCTCGCCCATTAGACGCTACGCCGATTTAGTGGTGCATCGCATACTTCAAGAAGAACTCACCACTAAAAAACACAAATACGGCGGTGAATTAGGTGCAATTTGCCAACGTATTTCTAAAAACGAACGCAAAGCAGCCGAAGCAGAACGCGAATCCACGAAGTTTTTTCAGTCGCTCTACGCCATGGAATTTGTGGGCGAAGTATTCGAGGGTACCATTTCCGGAATAGCAGACCATGGTATGTTTGTTCGGATGGACGAAAACTTCTGCGAAGGAATGGTTCAGATGATGGCTATACCAGGTGACCGTTTTTACTTCGACCAAGAGAAATTCCAGCTAGTTGGTTCCAAAACCAAAAAGACGTATCAATTCGGAGACCGCGTCAAGGTGCGCATCGATCAAGTGAGCACTAAAAAAAGACAAATAGACCTAGAATTAGTTGTAGGTTAAGCTGCTCATTTACCAAACCAAGCCTCAAAAAATATTTAGTACAAGAAATTGTTGTAAGGATACCTGACCTTAAAGATGGCTTTCACTTCTTGGTACAATACAGCTTTGAGCTCTTCCACATTTTCTTTGTCGGTGGCAGAAATGAAAACACATTTGGTCTTACCCATTTTGGACATCCAGGACTTCTTGAGAGATTCTAGTGTGCGAACGTCTTCTTCAGGCTCATTGAGTTCGGCGAGCGGCGGTTGGTAGGCATCAATTTTATTGAAAACGATAATCGATGGTTTTTCAGTGTTATCGATTTCATTGAGCGTTTCATTGACCACCTCAAACTGCTCCTCAAAATTGGGATGAGCGATATCCAATACATGAATGAGTAAATCGGCCTCACGCACCTCATCAAGTGTAGACTTGAAAGATTCCATGAGCTGCTGTGGTAATTTGCGGATGAAACCAACGGTGTCGGTCAACAATAGGGGCATGTTGTCGATGACCACCTTGCGAACTGTGGTATCAAGTGTTGCAAAAAGTTTGTTTTCTGCAAAGACATCTGATTTGGAAAGCAGGTTCATGATGGTGCTTTTGCCCACATTCGTGTAGCCCACAAGCGCCACCCGAACAAGTTGCCCACGGTTGCTGCGTTGAACCGTCATTTGTTTGTCTATCTCGCGCAAGCGTTCTTTCATGAGTGAAATGCGCTGCTGAATGATGCGTCGGTCCGTTTCGATTTGAGATTCACCGGGCCCACGCAAGCCAATTCCTCCTTTTTGACGTTCCAAGTGCGTCCACATGCGGGTAAGACGCGGGAGCATATACTGCAATTGCGCGAGCTCTACTTGCGTCTTGGCATGGAAACTGCGCGCCCTACTGGCAAAAATATCGAGAATTAAGATGGTTCTGTCTAGGACCTTACATTCGAGTTCACGCTCAATGTTGCGCAATTGCGAAGGGCTGAGTTCGTCGTCAAAAATAATGAGTTCGATATCTAGCGCCTTCATGTATTGCTTGATTTCTTCTAGCTTTCCAGTTCCGACGTAAGTGCGCGGATTCGGATAAGGTAGTTTCTGAAAAAACTTTTCTACAGTAATGGCACCTGCGGTTTCGGCCAAAAATTCGAGTTCATCGAGGTGTTCTTGGGCAACCTCTTCAGAAGTTTCGGAGGTGATGACACCCACGAGTACGCAGCGTTCTTCAACGGCATCTACGGTGACGTGTCCTTGCATTAGTTGCGGAGTGCTTTGATGTGACTGAGCACAAGTTGGATATTGGTATCGGTTTCTAACAAAGCTTTCATTGGTGGCATGGCGCCCTTTCCGTTTGTGATGATGTGTAGCACTTTTTTATCGGATAACTTAGATGCGCTCAAGTCTTTGGCGCCGCTAGACCCAAGTTTTCCGTCTTCACCGTGGCACTGGGCACAATGCATGGTATACAAACTCGCGCCCTGTTCAGCAGGCGTTTGTTGCGAGACTTCTTTGGTATTTTCTGATCCGGTCTGACAAGAAAAAAACAAAAGAAGAAAAGGTAAAAGTTGTAATCTTTTTAGAACCATCCTGCGCCTAGTTCAGTGCGAAATGGCCATGGAATGAATGCCAATACTAAGATGAGTGCGAGTACATACCAAAGTTTGATGGCTTTATATTTGGCAGCGGCGTCAGCACCTTTTTTGGATTTGCTGTGGCCGATAGTGATGGCAACAATAGCCAATAGCATCCCTGCCAAATGCTCCATACCGTAAAAACGAAACTGCGCAATTTTCATCCAGCCTTCAACAAATTTTACTTTAGATGAAGAAAAATAAAGGACCAAGCCCAACAATAATTGGGTGTGAAAAGTGATCATGGTGAAGAGGTTCACCAAACGGTGTTTCTTTTCGTAATCTTTGGCTGTAAAAGCATTGAAAATTGCCAAAAGCAATAAAAGAAGTGCGATCCAACGCAATCCGGAGTGTGCAGAAATCAGAGCTTGCATATGATTTAATTTTAGGGTTTTTAATCGTTGAGTTTGAGAACAGCCAAGAACGCTTCTTGCGGAACTTCTACGCGACCAACTTGGCGCATGCGTTTTTTACCCGCTTTTTGTTTCTCGAGCAATTTGCGCTTACGGCTGATGTCACCACCATAACATTTGGCCGTTACGTCTTTGCGCAAGGCTTTGATGGTTTCGCGGGCAATGACTTTGGCGCCAATTGCGGCTTGAATAGGAATTTCGAATTGCTGACGCGGGATGAGCTCGCGCAGTTTGAGGCAAATTCTTTTACCGAGATCAAAGGCGTTGCTGCGGTGAACCAAAGCAGAAAGTGCATCGACTTGCTCGCCGTTCAATAAAAGGTCCATCTTGACCAAGTCAGATTCTTTGTAGCCGATCGGATGGTAATCAAAAGAGGCGTAACCGCGAGACACCGACTTGAGGCGATCGTAGAAATCAAATACGATTTCGGCAAGTGGCATTTCAAAAGTGATTTCGACGCGATCTTGGGTGAGGTATACTTGGTTTTGCAACTCGCCGCGCTTTTCAATACAAAGTGTCATGATCGAACCAACATATTCGGTTTTGGTAATGACCTGTGCTTTGATGTAGGGCTCTTCGATGCGGTCCATGCCCGACGGGTCTGGCAATTCGGAAGGGTTGTTGACAATAAAGACTTCGTCTGGGTCTTTTTTCATGTAAGACTTGTACGACACGTTCGGAACCGTTGTAATGACGGTCATGTTGAACTCGCGCTCTAGGCGCTCTTGGATAATTTCCATGTGGAGCATCCCTAAGAAGCCACAGCGAAAACCAAAGCCAAGGGCGGCAGAGGATTCGGGTTCAAAAACCAAAGAAGAGTCGTTGAGCTGGAGTTTTTCCATTGAGTAACGCAACTCTTCGTAGTCTTCGGTGTCTACAGGATAAATGCCCGCAAATACCATTGGCTTGACGTCTTCAAAACCTTTGATGGGCACCTCGCAAGGGTTGTCAGAGGCGGTGATGGTATCGCCTACTTTGACTTCGTTTGCTGCTTTGATCCCGGAAATGATGTAGCCGACATCGCCAGCGCGCACTTCATTTTTGGGTGAGAGGTCCATTTTGAGGATGCCGATTTCGTCGGCGTTGTAGTCGCGGCCGGTATTTAAAAATCGTACTTTCTGGCCTTTCTTCAAGACGCCGTTCTTGACGCGGTAATAAGCAATAATGCCTCGAAACGGATTAAAGACAGAGTCGAAAATCATGGCTTGTAAGGGCGCAGCTTCGTCTCCTTTTGGCGAAGGAATGCGCTTGATGACTGCTTCCAATATTTGATCTACGCCTAAGCCAGTTTTACCTGATGCTTGGATGATGTCTTCGATGTCGCAGCCGATGAGCTCCATGATTTGGTCAGAAACTTCTTCTGGCATGGCGCCCGGTAAATCCATCTTGTTGAGGATCGGAATGATTTCGAGGTCGTGCTCGAGGGCGAGGTATAAATTGGAGATGGTTTGGGCTTCAATTCCTTGAGAGGCATCGACAATTAACAAGGCGCCTTCGCAGGCGGCAATGGAACGAGAAACTTCGTAAGAAAAATCGACGTGTCCGGGGGTGTCAATGAGGTTGAGGATGTAATCTTGGCCCTCGTGCTTGTAGCTCATTTGAATGGCGTGCGACTTGATGGTGATGCCGCGCTCGCGCTCGAGATCCATGTCGTCGAGGGCTTGAGCTTGCATCTCGCGATCGGAGATGGTGCCGGTGGTTTGGAGCAAGCGATCTGCTAAGGTGCTTTTACCGTGGTCAATGTGGGCAATAATACAAAAATTGCGGATGTGCTTCATAGGTTGCAAAAATACGGAATCTAAGCCACATAACAAGGCGTAAATTATAGGGTTCTGTCCGTAAATCTACTGATGTTCGTTTCGGAATGCAGGGGTTTGTTTTCAAGCATATGCGCCACAAGTTCTCGCGCCAAAGTTGGCGCCATCATGTAGCCCTTTGTGCCCAAGCCATTGAAAACATAAACTCCTTGGTGAGTCGGGTGCTGGCCCATCAGTGGTCTTCGGTCTAAAACAGTTGGCCTGATGCCCGCTGCCTGCTCTATTACAACTGGTTCATAAGCCCCAAGTGACGCTAAATTTTGCAACAACAGCTCTTTGCCTGCTTCGGTCACATGAAGTGTTGGGTTGTTGAATTCATAGGTGGCACCCACGCGAAAACGGCCATTTCCATAAGGCAGCACAAAACATTTTCTGTTCAGCGACTCCGTTTCGCTGAGTTGATCACTTTCTATCAAAAGTGTCTGGCCCTTAGTTTGTTGCAAAGGTAAGTAGGAGAACGTCTGCTCTTCTTTTTGTCGATAGCCCATGCAAAAAATCACGAAGTCATAGGTTTCGCCGTCGTATTTTCGCAGCTGTGGTTCCCATAACTGTGCAGAGAACTCCTTTTGCTCCAAAACACCTAGTTGATTGAAATAAGCCATGTGCTGAGCGACCCATTTAGCAGCATCTACCCAAAAAGCATTTTTAACGCGGCCGCTACCAAAAGTGTTGAGCGCTGCCGTATGCTCGAGGTCGGCGGTTGTGAGTTCTTCGAGATAAGGTTGATAAGCTTCGTCTGCCGACCTGCTCTGCCAGCTTTCTCGCTCTTCGTCAGCAGCAAAAAAGCGGCGAATGACAATCGGGTGATAAAATTGCGTTTGGAGCAGTTCTTCCATCTGCAGATAAAAAGCTTGCGCTTCTGGCAGGAATTCGTCGAGTCGCCAAGATTTATTCATGCGGCGAAAAACCATTGGATTGACCATTCCTGCAGCCACAGCGCTAGAATAATTACTGCCTTGATCCACTATTTTTACCTCAATGCCGCTAGAAAGCAAGCGGTGAGCCAAGCAAGTGCCCGCTAAGCCGGCACCAAAAATAAGCGCTTTTTTTGCCATAATCTATTTCGTGAAAGCGAAGCTAAGCAAACTAATTTGAACATTGGGGTCTGCCAACTTGATTGCCCGCGCCAAAGACTCCAGAGTAGCACCTGTAGTAATTACATCATCGACAATTAAAATATGGCGATAACGGGTAAAATGAGCTGAGGCGCGGAACATATTTTGCACGTTTTCCCAGCGGCCGAAGCGGTCGTTTGTGGTCTGACTCAAAGTGTGTTTTCTCTTGTGAACGGTGCTTTTCAGCAGTGGAATGCCCCATTCTTTGGCTAGGCCGCGGGCCAATAATTCACTCTGATTGTAGCCTCTTGCAAACTTCTTTTTAGGATGAATGGGCACCGGAATAATCGCCTCAACTTGCCTGATCGGATGAGCTGACAACGCAGTGGCCATGTGCGCACCAAGGTAAATGCCAAGCGGGGCTTTGAAGTCGTATTTCAAAGCGCGGATCAGGGACTGACTCACGCTGCCTTTTCCATAACAATAGAGCGCACAAGTATGCGCTATTGCCACCCGACTCCAAAATAATTTATCGAGTTTTGTGGGTTCATTTTGAAGTTCGAAATAGGTGCGCTCCAAGCCTTCCCAACAGATCCAACAGAGGTAGCGTTCTTGCGCAATCAACTCTTTATTGCAATGCAAACAAACGTTGGTAAAAACCAAATGACCCAAGCCATCTGAATAATTTTTGAGGACCAAACCCAGTCGCTGAATATATGTTGCCATAGTTTGAGGAAATTTAACAATGAGGTGTTCAAAAGTGCCTTACAAATTTTAAACTATTCCAACGCAATTGTGTTAACTTTATTGAGGTTTCCTTTCATACAAAAATTATCCTTTCGCACATCCAATTTTCTTCGGAAAAATTATCAAAACACCGCCAAAAACCATGTGAATATCTTTCTTGGGCATGTTGAAATCCACTGAAGGGTTTGTCCGTGAAAGGATTGCGCATTCATGTGTTGAAAACCGCGATTAAATGTTAATTTCTTTAATTGATACGAGCCCGAATTTTGACAAATTTTGTAACCCTGATTTAATTTAAAATCTGCAACCTAACATCCATGACACAAATACTACACGAGCCAATTCTTGAAGAAAATAAAAGCCGTTTCGTACTGTTCCCCATCCAGCACGACGACATCTGGAGCTTTTACAAAAAAGCGGAGGCGAGTTTTTGGACCGCAGAAGAAATCGACCTTTCTCCAGACCTCATCGACTGGGAAAACAAACTCAACAACGACGAGCGCCATTTTGTCAAACACGTTCTCGCCTTTTTTGCAGCGTCTGACGGCATCGTCAACGAAAACTTAGCCGAGCACTTCCTCAACGAAGTTCAATACACCGAGGCAAAATTCTTTTACGGTTTTCAGGTCACAATGGAAAACATCCACTCTGAAACCTACTCCCTACTCATCGACACCTACATCAAAGACACCCAAGAGAAAAATTACCTCTTCAACGCCATCGATACTGTGGATTGCGTCCGTAAAAAAGCGGATTGGGCACTTCGTTGGATTGACAAAGGCTCTTACGCTGAGCGCTTGGTGGCCTTTGCTGCCGTAGAAGGCATCTTCTTTTCAGGCTCTTTTTGCTCTATCTTTTGGCTCAAGAAACGCGGCCTAATGCCTGGCCTTTCCTTCTCTAACGAACTCATTTCTAGAGACGAAGGCCTCCACTGCGACTTCGCTTGCTTGCTTTACACCAAGCACTTAGTGAACAAACTATCTAAAGAAAAGGTAGAAGAAATCATCACCAATGCTGTTGAAATCGAAAAGGAGTTTGTCACTGACGCCTTGCCGGTTAAACTCATTGGCATGAACAGCGACCTCATGGGTCAGTACATCGAATTTGTGGCAGACCGCCTATTGGTTGAGCTCGGCAACGAGCGCGTTTACAACGCCACCAACCCCTTCGATTTCATGGACATGATTTCCATTCAAGGCAAAACCAACTTCTTTGAAAAGCGTGTTGGTGAATACCAAAAAGCAGGCGTTCTCGCCGGCAAAGACAACAATCACGGCTTTAGCCTTGATGAAGATTTTTAACCAACCTAAACTATAAAATATAAGGAGCATATGTACGTTGTTAAAAGAGACGGTAAGCAAGAGGCCGTCAAATTCGATAAAATCACAGCCCGCATCGTCAAGATGTGTTACGGCCTAGACCCGCTTGTTTCGCCAGAAATTGTTGCCATGAAAGTCATTGAAGGACTTTTTGATGGTGTCACTACTACGGAACTAGACAACCTCGCAGCTGAGGTCGCTGCAGCCAAAACAATTGACCACCCAGATTACGCCCTTTTGGCATCTCGCATTGCGGTATCCAATCTTCACAAAGAAACCAAAAAGACTTTCTCCGAAGTCATGCACGATCTTTACCACTACGTTGATTCCAAGACGAACGAATCTGCATCGCTCCTAGCAGAAGACGTCTATGAAATCATCATGGCCAACAAAGAGGCCCTCGACTCCAGCATCATCTACGACCGCGACTTCCGCTACGATTACTTTGGCTTCAAGACCCTGACACGCTCCTACCTCATGCGCTTGAATGGCAAAATTGCTGAACGTCCGCAACAAATGCTCATGCGCGTTGCCGTAGGTATCCACAAAGACGACATCCAAGCTGCGATCAAAACGTATAACTTAATGTCAGAAGGCTGGTTTACACACGCCACGCCAACACTTTTCAATTCAGGTACGCCAAAACCACAAATGTCTTCTTGTTTCTTGCTCACCATGAAAGAAGATAGCATTAGCGGTATTTACGACACCCTCAAGTCTTGTGCGCAAATTTCGCAATCAGCTGGCGGAATCGGTTTGTCTATCCACGACATCCGCGCTACCGGTTCATACATCAAAGGCACCAACGGCGCATCGAACGGAATTGTCCCTATGCTACGTGTTTTCAACGACACCGCTCGCTACGTCGATCAAGGTGGAGGCAAAAGAAAAGGATCGTTTGCTATTTACATCGAGCCATGGCACGCAGATGTCTTCGACTTCCTAGACTTGAAGAAAAACCACGGTAAAGAAGAGCAGCGCGCACGCGACCTCTTTTATGCACTCTGGATTCCAGACCTCTTCATGAAACGCGTCAAAGAAAACGGCGACTGGACCCTCATGTGTCCGCACGAATGCCCAGGTCTTTCCGACACCCACAGCGCTGAATTCGAAGCACTCTACACCAAATACGAGCAAGCCGGAAAAGGACGCAAAACCATCAAGGCACAAGATCTTTGGTTCAAAATCCTCGAGTCTCAAATCGAGACCGGCACACCATACATGCTTTACAAAGATGCCGCTAACGCGAAATCAAATCAGCAAAACCTCGGTACCATTAAGTCTTCTAACTTATGTACTGAAATCATCGAGTACACCGCTCCAGACGAAGTTGCCGTATGTAACTTGGCCTCTTTAGCACTTCCTAAGTTCGTTACTGAAGATGGTACTTTTGACCACGACAAACTTTTCGAAGTTACTTACCAAGCTACCGTCAACCTCAACCGCATCATCGACAACAACTTCTACCCTGTAGAAGAGGCGCGCAACTCCAACATGCGTCACCGTCCTATCGGTTTAGGTGTTCAAGGTTTGGCAGACGCCTTCATTATGCTCGGGTTCCCATTCGAGTCTGAAGAAGCGCGTGCACTCAACCGCGAAGTATTTGAAACCATTTACTTTGCTTCCATGACCGCTTCCAAAGACCTCGCTAAAGTAGAAGGTCCGTACCAAACCATTGCAGGCTCACCAGTTTCAAAAGGTGTGTTTCAGTTTGATATGTGGGGCGTGACACCAACCGCTCGTTGGGAATGGGATTTACTCAAAGAAGAGGTGAAAACACACGGTGTTCGCAACTCGCTCTTATTGGCGCCAATGCCAACAGCCTCTACAGCTCAAATTCTTGGTAACAACGAATGTTTTGAGCCTTATACTTCCAACATTTACACGCGTCGTGTATTGTCTGGCGAATTCATCATCGTCAACAAACACCTCCTCAAAGACCTCGTTAGAGAAGGATTGTGGAACAAAGACATGCGTCAAAAAATCATGGCTGCAAACGGATCGGTACAAAACATCCAAGAAGTTCCTCAGCGCTTGAAAGACCTCTACAAAACCGCTTGGGAGATCTCTCAAAAAGCCATCATCGAACAAGCTGCTGACCGCGGAGCCTATATCTGCCAGAGCCAATCACTCAACATCTTCATGGAAAATGCCAACTTCGGCAAACTCACTTCCATGCACTTCTACGGTTGGGAAAAAGGACTCAAAACTGGTATGTACTACCTACGCACCAAAGCGGCAACCGATGCTATCAAATTCACCGTTGACAAAACTGTCACCGAAGAACCTAAGGCTGCTAAAATCGTCGAAGACCAACAAGCCGCTATCGCTTGCTCACTCGACGACCCAGAAGGTTGTGAAATGTGTTCCGGATAGAAGCGGCGCTAGCCGGTTGTATGTGGAACGTAAATTCATGAACGTAGTGAACTAAATGTGTTCCGGATAGAAGCGGCGCTAGCCGGTTGTATGTGGAACGTAAATTCATGAACTAGTGAATGAAAAGTTTCCGGATTATAGAAAAAGGCTCGCATTTTGCGGGCCTTTTTAATTATACACGTACCTTTGCACTTTCAAATCAATATGACAGTTCAAAAACCCATTCAACGCGCGCTCATTTCGGTATTTTACAAAGATGGCCTGGCTCCAATCGTCGAAAAATTGCATGCCAATAATGTAGAAATCTTATCCACAGGCGGCACACTCGCTTTTATCAATGAAATGGGAATTCCCGTTACTGCCGTTGAAGACGTTACGCAATTTCCTGAAATTCTCGGCGGACGCGTCAAAACACTCCACCCAGCCATTTTTGGCGGAATCCTCAATCGCCGTGATTTCGCGCCAGACCAAGCACACATGGCCGAACACGAACTCTCTTCTATTGATCTGGTCATCGTCGATTTATATCCATTTGAACAAACAGTTGCATCTGGTGCAAACCATGAAGATATCATTGAAAAAATTGATATTGGTGGTATTTCACTCATTAGAGCTGCCGCCAAAAACTACAACGACGTCGTCATTATTCCGAGTGTCAAACAATACGCAAGTTTATTAGACCTACTCAACAGCCAAGGCGCACAAACCACATTGGCCCAACGCCACGCTTTTGCGGCCGAAGCTTTCCACGTATCGTCGCACTACGACACCATGATCCATCAGTATTTTATGGATCAAAACAGTTCGTACTTAAAGATCAGCGAAGAAAAACAAAGCCCTTTGCGCTACGGTGAAAATCCGCACCAAAAAGGTGTTTTCTTCGGAGACCTCGATGCATTATTTACCAAACTGCACGGCAAAGAGCTATCTTACAACAACTTACTAGATGTTGACGCAGCAGTTCGTCTCATGCAAGAATTTAAAAACGACGGCCCAACATTTGCGATTCTCAAGCATAACAACGCTTGCGGACTCGCCACGCGCCCTACGCTCCAAGAAGCTTATGAAGCAGCCCTTGCTGCCGACCCAGTTAGTGCTTTTGGCGGTATCCTCATTGCCAACAAAGAAATCGATTTAGCTACTGCAACGCTCGCTAACGATTTATTTTGCGAAGTACTCATTGCGCCGGCCTACAACGCCGAAGCTGTTACCTTGCTGCAGTCCAAGAAAAACCGCATCATCCTCATTCAAAATGAAGTTGAACTCCCTCAAACTTTAGTGAGAAGCGCGCTCAACGGCTACCTAGTTCAAGATGCCGATATGGCGAGCGAAGGCCCTGAGCACTTGGTTGTCAAAACAGTACTTGCACCTAGCGAACAAGAAATTCAAGATTTACTCTTTGCCAACAAATTGGTCAAGCACACCAAATCCAACACCATCATTTTAGCAAAAGACGGTCAGCTCCTCGCAAGTGGAACCGGCCAGACCTCCAGAGTAGATGCGCTCAAACAAGCTATCCACAAGGCAAAAAGTTTTGGTTTTGATCTCAACGGAGCAGCAATGGCCAGCGATGCGTTTTTCCCTTTCCCTGATTGTGTAGAAATTGCACACCTAGAAGGAATCAATGCGGTCATCCAACCTGGTGGCTCTGTAAAAGACGACCTTTCGATCACCTATTGCGATGAAAATCAAATGAAAATGGTATTCACTGGTGTTCGTCATTTCAAACACTAAGCGCATTCTTGAAAAAAAACACAAATCTGAACGACAAACGTAACCTTTAAACGTATTGTACGAATAAGAAGAAATTACACAAACCAATAAGCGCTTAAAATGGGCCTTTTTAACTTTCTTACACAGGAAATTGCCATTGACCTCGGTACGGCAAATACCCTGATTATTTGGAACGACAAAGTTGTCGTCGACGAACCTTCAATTGTAGCCAAAGATATCCAAACGGGTAAAGTGGTTGCCATTGGAAGAAAGGCGCAACAAATGCATGGTAAGACACACAAACTCATCGAAACCGTGCGCCCGCTCAAAGACGGCGTAATTGCCGACTTCCAAAGTGCCGAACAAATGATCAAAGGCATGATCAAAATGATCAATCCAGGTCGCAGCTTATTTAATCCCTCCCTGCGCATGGTAATCTGCATTCCATCAGGTATCACAGAAGTTGAAAAACGCGCGGTACAAGATTCAGCAGAACACGCCGGAGCCAAAGAAGTTTACCTCATCCACGAACCAATGGCTGCTGCAATTGGTATCGGAATCGACGTAGAAGAACCAATGGGCAACATGATCATCGACATAGGTGGCGGTACTTCAGAAATTGCCGTTATTGCCCTTGGTGGTATCGTTTGTGATAAATCTATCCGCATTGCTGGCGACGACTTCACCAACGACATCGAAGAATACATGCGTCGTCAGCACAATATCCTTGTTGGAGAACGCACCGCAGAGCAAATTAAAATTGAAGTGGGTGCAGCCTTGCCAGAACTCGAGAACCCACCAGCCGATTTCGCTGTCCGCGGACGCGACCTCATGACCGGTATTCCTAAAGAAATCATGGTTTCTTACCAAGAAATTGCCCACGCACTCGACAAAACCATCTCGAAAATCGAAGAAGCTATTTTGAGCGCGCTCGAAATGACACCCCCTGAGTTATCTGCCGATATTTACAAAACAGGTATTTACCTCGCTGGTGGTGGTTCTATGCTACGCGGTCTAGACAAGCGTATTCAGGCCAAAACCAAATTGCCTGTTCACATTGCCGAAGATCCACTCAGAGCTGTTGCTCGCGGTACGAGCATTGCACTCAAAAACATCGACAAATACCCATTCTTAATGGGCCGTTAATCGGCGCTTGTGCCTTCTAGGGCGTTCTCAATTTCTTGCTTGTATTTGTTTACCAGTTCGGTATACGCCGCTCCCGTTGCCGGCCCGCTAAATCCCGTATGAATCGCAATGATTTTTCCTTGCTCATCCACTAAAATTGAGGTCGGAAAACTCATGATGCCGTTGAGCATCGGGAAATAAGCTGCCGCCGCTTCTTTACTAGACGTTCCCGCTAAGTAAACTGGATAATTCACCTGCAAATCCTTCACAAATCGCTTCAAGCGACTCCTTTGTTTTTTGTTGTCGGTCCCGACCTCAAAGCCAAGCGCAATAATTTCTAGGCCTTGTTTACCATAAGCGGCATGTAACTCTTTCAATAGATTGGCTTCATCGATGCAATTTGGGCACCATGTTCCCATGATCTGAATCAGTGTTACTTGTCCATTTTTCGATACATCTAGATTCGTTTTTCTTCCGTTCAATTTGAACAGGTTGTTGAGCACCACCCTTTCATCGCGTTTGATCAAATAGGTCAGTTCGGCCTCATCTCTTAGTTGGACCGTTTCGTCTTTGATTGCTTTAAAAGGGGAGCTTGATTTTCCTCCACTGTAGAACACACCGGTCATTTCATTGCTGCCATTTAAATCTGCCTCCACCACAAAGGCCCAATAGCCAGTATACGTCTGTAAATGCAATTTTCCATTTGCTACATAGCCATGTAAATAGCGGTAATCACCGGTTTCGCTGAGAAAACTTCCGAAAATGCGCCCATTCATTTCTTGCTGAAATACACCTACCAACACTTCTTCATTTGGCGTGCCTGGCTCAAACAGTACTTTCCATCTACCAAATAATTCCGGAAAGATACTATCAGGTTTTGGTATCATTTCTGAAAGCGTCATGTACAAGTGAACAGGATAACGAACCGGAACTTTTTTATTGTAATTGATCCACCAACCGCGCGCTTCAGAAAAATCTTGATCAAAAGCAACCCTCCATTCCGCATCTTGAGCTGGGAATTGATAAACGATGGTGTCACCTATCCGTTTTTTTACGGACAATACATAGACCTCCTTGCCGTTGTAAATAGTAATATGCGCTTTGTCATTTTCGGCTTCCAATGTAGCCGTTACTTGCATTTGCAAGCGGTCATTGAGTTGTATTTCTGCAATAAAAGGGAGTGTAGTTGCGTTTTGTGCAAAAAGAAAATTTGCATGGAGGAGGATGACAATTATAAAAATAAAAGATCTCATGGCTTAAATCGACATTAGGTTGAACCACTAAATTAAAAGAAATAAACTATCTTGGTTTGCGCATGCAACTTTTTCAAATCAAAATACGTCAGTGCTAAGGAGTCATGGAGGAACAAGAACTCATACAAGATTGTATTGCTGCTCGTCCGAAGGCTCAAAAAGCGTTGTTTGACATTTATGCCCCCAAGCTTTACGTCGTGTGTTTGCGTTACATGAAAGACCAAATGCGTGC
The DNA here is from genome assembly GCA_041168605.1 of Bacteroidota bacterium. Classification (GTDB taxonomy): domain Bacteria; phylum Bacteroidota; class Bacteroidia; order Flavobacteriales_D; family Crocinitomicaceae; genus UBA952. The sequence continues at coordinate 48,661 of JBEEKN010000009.1, forward strand.
ACAAGACGTCTTGCAAGATGCCTTCGTTAAAATTTTTGCCCACCTTGGCAATTACAAATCGGAGGGTGCTTTTGAAGGTTGGCTCAAAAAAATTGCAGTCAACACCTGCCTTGACCAACTCCGCAAAGACAAAAAAATGCTTACAGATATCTCTCTAGACGACGTCTCGCACAAATTAGCACACCAAGACTACAGCGTAGAAAAACTCATGGCCGACGACCTGCTTAAATTAGTTCAGGCACTGCCAGATGGCTACCGAACCGTTTTTAACCTCTTTGCAATCGAAGGCTATTCGCACCAAGAGATTTCCACACAACTCGGTATCTCCGAAAGCACTTCCAAAACACAATACTTGCGCGCAAGGGCCTATTTGAAAGACCGTATTGAAAATATTGACTAATGACTGAAAAAGACAACATCAAAGATCTATTTGCCAAAGGCCTCCAGGACCACCAAGTTCAGGTAGACCCCGCGCTATGGTCTTCTATTTCGTCTTCCATTGGGGCCAGTACTGCCAAGGCCGGGCTCAGTATTTTATCCAAAACCCTCATTGGTGTTGCTGCCACAACAATAGTTGCAGGCGCTGTATATCTCTCGTTTGAAACAAAAAGTCAAGAACTCAAAAAGCAAGTAGTTAAAACAACTCAAGAAACCAGCAAGTCAAAACAAGACAAAGAAAGAACGTCAACACAACCAACTAAAACTAAGCCATCTTTTCAAACTTTCTATAACAATCCATTACCACTAGGGTGCTTTGACATAAATGACGACGACCTTTTTATTCCTGATTTTGACGCGCAAACTAATGCGGGAACTACAGAAGTGCAAGCATTCACCTCAGCTATCCTACCGCACGCTGTACCAGAAGTCATCCCAACTCAAGCCCAGGTAGTTCAACAAATTGCTGCTCCTTCTCAAATTCAACCACAACAAGAAACGCAAGCAAAAAAGCCAACTCGCATTTCTCTACCCAATATTTTTACACCGAATAGCGACGGCCAAAACGAGACACTACAAATAGATTGGGGTACTCATTCTGTTCAAGATTTTAGCATCGTTGTGCTCGACACCAAAAACAACGTCGTTTTTAAAAGCGACAGACCCGATTTTGACTGGGATGGCACTGATTTAGGAGGCGAAAAACTGCCTCGTGCGCACTACATCTACTTTGTATCAGCACTTCTCGATGGCCAAAAATGGCAACAATCGAGTAGCTTACAAATCCAATACTAAAATAATTGTGTAAATTGGCAGATGCCGTTTATCTATTGCATCACCAACGGAAACAAGAAAATCCATCCAAGCAATCAGCTCATTTTAGCTGCTTTGAAGGAGCAATTCCGCGATGAATTTCAAATTTACAATAGCCCAGATACCTCTGCGGCTATTCAACGCATACATTCTTTACAACAAACCTGTACCCACCTGATTGGTGTGGGCGGCGACGGCACTTTTAATGTACTTGTAAATGGCGTTTGCTCACACCCAGATCCTGCCTTTCGGCCCATTCTAGGTGTGCTTCCAAATGGAACAGGCAATGATTTTTACCGCTCGGCAGGTTTCCAAAGTACCCATGATTTTTTCGAAAAAATACAAAGTGGCACCTTTGATTTATTTGATGTTGGGTGTGTGCAAACCGAAGCTGAAACACGTTATTTTGCAAACATAACCGATATCGGTTTTGGCGGTGCGGTTGTGCTCGAACTACAAAATTTTAGAAAGCGCTTTGGCGCCAACTTTTCCTACGGATTGGCCATCATCAAAACTTTCTTAAACTACAAACGGCCGCAGGTTGTGATCAAAACGACAGACTTCATCTATGAAGGAGAACTATTACTCGCTGCTTTTTGCAACGGTAGTATTTTTGGAGACGGTTTGTATATACATCCGGGCGCACAAATCGACGACGGTCAGCTCAAACTTACCTTACTCGGCAAAGTTTCTTTATTTGATTACGTCAAAAATGTGCTGCGGGTAAAGCGGGGTAAAAAAATCAAGCACCCCGAGGCTCATTATTTAAATGTGTCCTACCCCATTGAGTTGCATACCAAAGAGGGTTTTTTACATGCCGAAACAGATGGAGAGTATATTCGCGGGAGCTCATTTACGATTGATTTACATGCGGGCAAGTTGAAGCTACTGCCCATACAGCTGCGCTAGATTGCTTATCTTTGGAAAACGATGAAAAAAAGCATCATTATTACGGCAGGAGGCATAGGAAAACGCATGGAAAGCGAAATTCCTAAACAATTTTTGCTTCTTGGTTCAAAGCCTGTTCTCATACTCACTCTTGAACGCTTCTTTGCATTTGATCCCGATGCACAACTCATCGTTACACTCCCCAAAGACTGGACAGACCACTGGAAAGCACTTTTGAACCAGTACCTTATCCACATTCCACATGAAATCGTCGATGGCGGTAATGAAAGATTCCACTCGATTCAAAATGCGCTGGCTATTTGTACGGGAGCTCAAATTGCGATCCACGACGGCGTAAGGCCACTGGTTAGCAATGAAACAATTGCGCGATGTTTTGAAGGCCTGAACCATTCAAAAGCGGTTGTGCCTGTACTGAATCTAAAAGATTCGCTGCGCATGGGGAATCTAGCCAAATCAGAAAGTGTAGATAGATCACAGTTTTATCTTGTGCATACACCGCAATGTTTTGAGGCCAGTGTCCTTAAACAGGCCTATTTGCAAGGTTATCAAGCGCACTTTACAGACGATGCGAGTGTAGTAGAAGCCCTTGGTGTATGCCCGCTGTTGGTCATGAGTAACGAAGAAAATATCAAAATCACGAGCCCTACCGATTTAAAAATTCTCAACGCACTTTTACATCCATGAATTTAGTTGCTCCGCCTTCGCTAAAGTCTGGCGATCTCGTTTATTTGTGCGCGCCAGCCAAAGCCATTGAAGAACATTTTATTATCGAGGCTGAAAATTGGCTTGCTCAAATCGGGCTGCGCTCCATGAGAAGTCCAAATTTAACGGGCCGACACCATTATTTTTCCGGGACCGAACTCGAGCGTTTAGCTGACTTACAAGACGGTTTAGATCATCCGGAGGCCAAAGCGGTGTGGTGTGTAAGGGGTGGATATGGCTGCGTTCAAATTTTAGATGGTTTGCAATGGGCACAGTTTATCCGCGAGCCCAAATGGCTTGTTGGGTTTTCTGATATTTGTGTGCTGCACCACAAAATTCAGTCGCTAGGATTTCAGAGTATCCATGGCACCATGGCCTTGAATATCGAAAAAAATAGTGCCGAAGCTAAAGGACGCCTAAGTGCGCTACTTTTTGGTGAAAAAGCAGCTTTTGACATTGACACAAACCCTTCCAATAGATTAGGAAAAGCAAGCGGCACACTCATTGGTGGTAACTTGAGTATCATTTACAGTATGCTTGCAAGCCCCGATACCTACGATTTTCGCGACACTATTTTATTTATCGAAGATTTAGCCGAACATCTATACCATATCGACCGCATGCTTCATGCGCTGAGCCGCTCAGGGGCTTTGGAGCAAATCAAAGGACTTGTGGTGGGTGGCATGACCGATTTAGAAGACACCGATGTGCCATTTGGAAAATCAATTGAAGCACTGATTTTGTCGCATTTCAAGTACCGAAAAATTCCGATTTGCTTTGATTTCCCAGCCGGGCACATCAACGATAATCAAGCATTGGCACTGGGCGCTATGGTCCAATTAGAAGTGAATAGCGAGCAAGTTGTTTTGAGCTATCTATAATCGTTCTAAATAGCCCGAATTATCCGATTATCTTAGCAACTTTTGTTACACTTAAATGTTGTTCACGTAAATTTGCAACACTACAAATGAAAGATTCTTATGAGTAACTCAGTATTATTTAAATCTTCTATCGGTAAGAAGGTCTTTATGGCCCTCACCGGTCTTTTCTTGTGTACGTTTTTGGTTGGCCACTTGGCTGGCAACCTCCAACTGATCCTCAAAACAGGCGAAGAAGGCCGTCGGGCATTCAACGAATACGCCTATTTCATGGGCCACAACCTCTTCATCAAAATTCTTTCTTACGTCACCTACGCAGCTATCTTGATTCACGTGATTGACGGGATCGCGCTCACTATTCAAAACCGCAAAGCGCGCCCAGTGCGTTATGCTTACAGCAAGCCAGGTGCAAACTCTAGTTCTGCGAGCCGCAGCATGGCCATTTTAGGTACACTCATTTTAGTTTTCTTGGCCACTCACATGGCCAATTTCTGGTGGCAAATGAAAGTCAAAGAAGCCGTTCCACTCCATACGTACAAACTCGAAATGGACAACCCAATGATGGGTGCTGCTAACGCTGAGCTCTACTACACACATGTTCCGGGTATTCAGCCTATTCCAAAAGACGGCAAAAACATCATTGAAAAAGGTACAGACCTTTACATCAAAGGCACGAACGTTAAAGTGGCAGAAGGCTACCGCGACCTACATACCTTAGTTATGGATTTCTTCAGCAAGAGCAAAAACGAAGGCGCTCTTTTTGCAGTGCTCTTTTACTTGATTTCAATGATTGTCTTGGCCTACCATCTCTTGCATGGTTTCCAAAGTGCCTTCCAATCATTAGGCATCAATCATCCAAAATACACCCCATTGATCAAAATCATCGGAACTGGCTTTGCTATTGTTGTTCCGTTTTTGTTTGCGATCATTCCCGTTATTATTTACATGAACCACTAGGAATCAGGCTATGTCAACACTAAATTCGCGCATTCCAGAGGGTCCAATTTCAGAAAAATGGACCAACCACAAAAACCACATGAAGTTGGTTGCACCGAACAACCGTCCCAAAATCGATGTCATCGTCGTCGGGACCGGTTTGGCCGGCGCATCTGCAGCAGCCTCACTTGGCGAGATGGGCTACAACGTTAAGGCGTTTTGTTTCCAAGATTCACCGCGTAGAGCACACTCTATTGCGGCCCAAGGTGGTATCAATGCAGCTAAAAACTACCAAAACGACGGCGACTCCGTTTACCGCCTCTTTTACGATACCATCAAAGGTGGTGACTACCGTGCACGCGAAGCAAACGTATACCGTTTGGCCGAGGTGTCTGGTAACATCATCGACCAATGTGTGGCGCAAGGTGTTCCGTTTGCTCGTGAATACGGCGGTCTCCTAGACAACCGCTCTTTTGGCGGCACACAAGTTCAACGCACATTCTACGCAGCCGGACAAACTGGCCAACAACTTTTACTAGGTGCTTATTCAGCGCTCTCTCGTCAAATCGGCTTGGGGCGTGTCAAAATGTACCACCGTCACGAAATGATGGACCTCGTTAAAGTAGATGGCAAAGCGCGCGGTATCATCGCCAGAAACCTTGTTACTGGTGAGCTCGAGCGTCATTCAGCTCACGCTGTTGTAATTGCCTCCGGTGGTTACGGAAACGTTTACTTCCTCTCGACAAACGCAATGGGAAGTAACGTATCTGCTGCTTGGAAAGTCCATAAGAAAGGCGCACATTTTGCCAATCCTTGCTTCGTGCAAATTCACCCAACTTGTATTCCGGTACACGGCACCAACCAGTCCAAACTCACACTTATGTCTGAGTCTTTGCGCAACTCTGGTCGTATTTGGGTACCTAAGAAAAAAGAAGATGCCCAAGCTATTCGCGAAGGCAACATGAAACCTACTCAAATTGCCGAAGAAGACCGCGACTACTTCTTAGAAAGACGCTACCCTGCTTTTGGTAACCTCGTTCCACGCGACGTCGCCTCAAGAGCGGCCAAAGAAAGATGTGATGAAGGTTTTGGTATAGAAGCGAACGACACCAACGAAGGTGTTTACCTCGACTTCGCTACAGAAATCCGTAGCAAAGGTCGCCAATCTGCTTTTGCACAAGGAGACCACAACCCTACAGAAGAAAAAATCGTTGCACTCGGTAAAAAATGGATCGAAGAGAAGTACGGTAACCTCTTTCAGATGTACCAAAAAATTACCGACGACAACCCTTACGAAACCCCAATGAAAATCTACCCTGCCGTTCACTACACAATGGGTGGTGTTTGGGTAGACTACAACCTCCAAAGTAGCATCGAAGGTTGCTTCGTTACCGGAGAGGCCAACTTCTCCGATCACGGCGCCAACCGCCTCGGTGCATCTGCACTCATGCAAGGTTTGGCCGATGGCTATTTTGTTTTGCCTTATACCATTTCAGACTACCTTGCCAATGACATCCGCACAGGAAAAATTGCTACAGATAGCCCTGAATTCGAACAAGCTGAGGCAGAAGTTCAAGCGACCATCGAGCGTTTCCTTCAAAACAAAGGCACAAAATCCGTGGATCACTTCCACAAACGCCTTGGTCTTATCATGTGGAACAAAGTAGGTATGGCACGCAACGAAGCGGGCTTGAATCAAGCCATCGAAGAAATTGCTGCTTTGCGCGAAGAATTCTACAAGGACGTATTTGTACCTGGTGATGCCAACGAGATGAATACTGAGCTAGAAAAAGCCATGCGCGTAGCAGACTTTATCGAACTTGGACAGCTCATGGCTGTAGATGCCTTGCAAAGACTAGAGTCTTGTGGTGGTCATTTCCGCGAAGAATACCAAGATAGCGAAGGCGAAACCCTCCGCGACGACGAAAACTTCAAATACGTTGCTGCTTGGGAATACCAAGACGGCGATGCCAAAAAAGCAGCGCTTCACAAAGAAGCCCTCAATTACGAATACATTAAAATTGCAGCACGCAACTATAAATAAGTAGATATGGCTTCAAAATTTATCAATATTACGCTCAAAATCTGGAGACAAAAAAATAGCAACGCGAAAGGTGGTATTGAAACCTACAGCCTTGCAAATGTCTCTACCGATAGTTCGTTCTTAGAAATGCTCGACCAACTCAATGAGCAGCTCATCAACGACCAAAAAGAACCTTTAGCCTTCGATCACGACTGTCGTGAAGGTATCTGCGGCATGTGCTCTCTGTACATCAACGGACGCGCGCACGGCCCTGAAACCGGCACCACCACATGTCAGCTACACATGCGTAGTTTTGCTGACGGAGACACCATTTATGTGGAGCCATGGAGATCGCGTGCTTTCCCTATCGTCAAAGACCTCGTTGTGGATCGCTCTGCATTTGACCGCATCCAACAAGCTGGTGGTTTTGTATCTGTAAATACCTCAGGTCGTACAATGGATGCTAACGCTATTCCTATTCCAAAACACGACGCAGACAAAGCTTTTGAAGCTGCTGCTTGCATCGGTTGTGGTGCTTGTGTTGCTACCTGCAAAAATGGTTCTGCTATGTTATTTGTAGGTGCTAAAGTTTCACAATACGCCTTATTGCCACAAGGAAAAGTAGAGGCCCAAGACCGCGTAATCAATATGGTTCGTCAAATGGACGAAGAAGGTTTTGGTAACTGTACCAACACTGGCGCATGTGAGGTAGAATGTCCGAAAGGCATTTCCTTAGAAAACATTGCGCGCATGAACCGCGAGTTCTTGAGCGCGTCGCTTACAGCAGACAAATAAAAAAATCCTCATACAACAAAAAGGGCGGTCAATGACCGCCCTTTTTTATTGCTATATAAACTGAAATTACTTCAGTTGTTGTCCTTCGTTTTTGTACCAACCTTGGTTGTCTTTGATTTCTACAGGCACATTGGATTGATCGCTCAAGCGCTTTTGGGTGCGCATCCAGAAATAAAAGCCAAAAAAGCCAAGTAGAATAAGTGCTGTATTAAAGTAGTTCTGTACCATTTCAAAAAAGCCAAAAGACCATTGAAATGCATCACCAATTTTGTATACGAAGTCTGTCCAAGTCATGTGTTGTTCTTTTATAGGGCAAATGTACTACAAATTTTAATAAATAATGTGCTGCGTTAAATTTCTCCCATCAAAGCAAGCGTTTCTTTTGCTGCAGCCTGCTCAGCTTCTTTCTTAGAAAAACCCTTGCCTTTTCCGTAGCTGCTGCGATTGATTTGCACACTCATTTCATAAACTGCTTTGCCCTCAATGAATTGCTCAGATAAGAGCACAAATTCAAGGTTTAATTTTTTGCGCTGGCACCAAATAAAAAGCGCCGACTTGAAGTCGAGTTCTTCTTCTAGTACCTTGTTGAGATTGAGGTGTTTTCTAAATACCGTGTTTTTAAGTACGTTTTGCGTAATTACAAAACCGCCATCTAGATAGATAGCGCCGATGATTGCTTCAAAAGCATTGCCTTCTAGACCTGCTAAATTGATGCTCCTGCCTTGGCTATATATCAGGTGATTGCGAATGCCCATGCGTTCGCCAATGGCAGCTAAAGACTTTCTATTGACAATTTTTGATTTGATTTTGGTGAGCTGACCTTCATCGAGCTCTGGGTATTTTTCATAAACAAATGATGCCACCACTGCGTCTAGAATGGAATCACCTAAAAACTCTAACCTTTCGTTGGCGGCCAATAGGTGTTGATCCGAAAGAGAACTTTTGTGCGTGAGCGCTTGAATGAAAAATGAAATATTTTGGGGTTTGTAGCCAAATTGAGCCAGCACAAAACGAATGACGTCGAGCTCTTCGTTTGTTTTCTTCTTCTTAAAAAGAGGAATTTTAAGCAATTTATGCTTTAAATTTCTTGACAATGATGGAGGTGTTGTGACCTCCAAAACCAAAGGTATTAGACAATGCAATATTTACAGTGCGTGCCTGTGGTTTATGAAAAGTAAAGTTGAGTTTTGGATCGAGTTCTGGATCGTCGGTAAAGTGATTAATGGTTGGTGGAACCATATCGTTTTGAACCGCAAGAACGCAAGCCACTGCCTCGATAGCACCAGCTGCACCTAGAAGGTGGCCAGTCATGGATTTGGTTGAACTGATGTTCAGATTGTAGGCGTGTTCGCCAAAAACGTGCTGAATAGCTTTTACCTCGGCGATATCGCCAAGTGGTGTAGAAGTTCCGTGCACATTGACGTAGTCAATTTGTGAAGGATCGATTTCGGCGTCTTCGAGTGCTGCAAGCATGGTGTTGCGGGCGCCAAGACCTTCTGGGTGTGGTGCGGTCATGTGGTAGGCGTCGCCAGACATGCCACCGCCAATTACCTCAGCATAAATTTTTGCGCCGCGTTTGATGGCGTGCTCGTATTCTTCGAGGATCAGACAGCCAGAACCTTCGCCAAGGACAAAACCATCGCGGTCGAGGTCGAACGGACGAGATGCTGTCTCTGGGGAGTCGTTGCGGGTAGATAGCGCTTTGAGCGCGTTGAAACCACCCATTCCCATTTCGTTGACACCAGCTTCAGAACCACCAGTAACAATGGCGTCGGCTTTGCCTAAACGAATGAGGTTGAACGCGTCGATAATTGCGTTGGTTGCAGAAGCACAAGCTGATACACAAACGTAGTTAGGACCACGCAAACCATATTTGATAGAAATATGACCAGCTGCGATATCTGCAATCATTTTTGGAATAAAGAAAGGATTGAAGCG
>JBEEKN010000010.1:0-56084 GCA_041168605.1 Bacteroidota bacterium
GCGAAGGTTTCGCTCAAAGAAACTAGTAAATTGAAGCCCTTATGCCTAAAGATCTTTCGATCAAATCCGTTCTCATTATTGGTAGTGGTCCTATTGTAATTGGTCAAGCCTGTGAATTCGACTACTCCGGTTCTCAAGCAGCACGCTCGCTGCGCGAAGAAGGAATTGAAGTCACGCTCATCAACTCCAACCCCGCGACCATCATGACCGACAAAGTGGTGGCAGACAACGTCTACCTTCAGCCACTAGAGCCCGAGAGCATTGTCAAGATCCTTCAAAACCATCAAATTGACGCCGTTTTGCCAACAATGGGCGGCCAAACAGCACTCAATCTCTGTATTCAGTGCGATGAAATGGGCATCTGGGAAGAACACGGCGTGCGCATCATCGGCGTAGACATCAACGCCATCGAAATCACCGAAAACCGCGAAGCTTTCCGCGAACTCATGCTCCAAATTGGCGTGCCAATGGCGCCCCAAAAAACAGCTAAGTCATTTTTAGAAGGCAAAGAAATCGCGCAAGAATTTGGTTTCCCGCTCTGTATTCGCCCGTCTTATACTTTGGGCGGTTCAGGTGCCAGCATTTTGCACGAACCCAAAGAATTTGACAACCTCCTCGAGCGCGGCTTGCAACTCTCACCGATCCACGAGGTCATGATAGACAAAGCACTCTTAGGCTGGAAAGAATACGAACTCGAGCTCCTTCGCGATGCCAACGACAACGTCGTGATCATCTGCTCCATCGAGAACTTCGACCCAATGGGCATCCATACTGGAGACTCCATCACCGTGGCACCCGCCATGACCCTCTCCGACACCACTTTCCAAAAAATGCGCGACATGGCCATCAACATGATGCGTTCCATCGGCAATTTTGCGGGCGGGTGCAACGTGCAGTTTGCGGTTTCCCCAGACAACAACGAAGACATTATCGCCATTGAAATCAATCCGCGGGTGTCGCGTTCCTCTGCTTTGGCTTCCAAGGCTACAGGCTATCCGATTGCCAAAATTGCATCTAAATTGGCCATCGGTTATCACCTCAATGAGCTCAGCAACCAAATTACCAAAACCACCTCTGCACTTTTTGAACCAACCCTAGACTACGTTATTGTCAAAATACCGCGCTGGAACTTCAATAAATTCCCAGGAACCAACCGCCAACTAGGCCTTCAAATGAAGTCGGTAGGCGAGGTCATGGGCATTGGCCGCAGCTTCCAAGAAGCACTGCAAAAAGCTTGTCAGTCGCTAGAAATCAACCGCAATGGGCTAGGAGCCGACGGCAAAGAACTGACCAACCAAAACGAAATCCTCAATTCCCTCGAGTTCGCGAGCTGGAATCGCTTGTTCCATATCTATGATGCCATCAAATTGGGCATTCCCTTCAAAACGATCGTCGAAAAGACCAAAATTGATATCTGGTTTCTCAAGCAAATCGAAGACCTGATCAAGCTCGAGCGCAAAATGGAAAAGTTTCACCTCGAAAACATTCCGCAAGAGCTCCTCTTTGAAGCCAAGCAAAAAGGCTACGCCGATCGCCAGGTTGCGCACCTCCTGCGCTGCCTAGAGTCAGAAGTCTATCAAAAAAGAAAAGACCTCGGTATCAATCGCGTCTACAAACTTGTAGATACCTGTGCGGCTGAGTTTGAGGCTAAAACACCTTATTACTACTCCACTTTTGAATACGAAAACGAAAGTGTGGTCAGTGAGCGTCCTAAAGTGGTGGTTTTAGGCTCGGGCCCCAATCGCATTGGTCAGGGCATCGAATTCGATTACTCTTGCGTACACGGTGTATTGGCGGCCAAAGAATGCGGCTACGAGACCATCATGATCAACTGCAACCCCGAAACCGTCTCTACGGACTTCGATACCGCCGACAAACTCTACTTTGAGCCAGTATTTTGGGAACACATCTACGACATCATCCAACACGAAAAACCAATTGGCGTTATCGTGCAGCTCGGTGGTCAAACGGCACTTAAATTGGCCGAAAAACTCCAGCGCTACGGCATTCCAATTCTCGGTACTTCCTATGAAGCCCTTGACCTCGCCGAAGACCGCGGTCGTTTCTCCAAATTACTCGAGAAAAACAACGTTCCCTTTCCGAAATACGGCGTCGTTGAAAGCGCAGAACAAGCCATCGAACTATCGGAAGAGCTCGGCTTCCCGCTTTTGGTGCGTCCGTCGTATGTATTGGGTGGGCAAAAAATGAAAATCGTCATCAATAAAGAAGAGCTTGAGCACCACGTCGTCGATATCCTTAACGAAATGGGCAACAACCAAATCTTACTAGACCACTTTATTGGCGGCGCAATTGAAGCAGAGGCCGATGCCATCTGCGACGGCGAAAACGTCTACATCATCGGTATCATGCAACACATCGAGCCAGCAGGTATCCACTCCGGCGACTCCTATGCAGTTTTGCCTCCGTACAACCTCGGCGATTTCGTCATGACCCAAATCGAAGACATCACCAAAAAAATCGCGGTAGAACTCAAAACGGTTGGTTTGCTCAATATCCAATTTGCCATCAAAGACGACAAAGTATACGTCATTGAAGCCAATCCGCGCGCTTCACGTACGGTTCCGTTCATTGCCAAGGCCTACGACGAGCCTTATGTCAACTACGCCACAAAAGTGATGCTCGGGCACAACAAAGTCACCGACTTCAATTTTCAGCCGCGTAAAGAAGGCTATGCCATCAAAATTCCTGTATTTTCCTACGAGAAATTCCCCGATGTCAAAAAAGAGTTGGGCCCAGAAATGAAATCTACCGGTGAGGCCATCCGTTTCATCAAAGATTTAAAGGATCCATTCTTCACCAAAATTTACTCCGAAAGAAATATGCACCTTTCGCGCTAAGTTTAGTAGCCCTGCCTTGCGATTAGGCCATGGCTTTTCGTATATTTGTTAGATGCAGCGCCTAGACGACATCACCGCACCAATTCAGCAAGAATTAGTCGATTTTGAAATCCATTTTCAAAACGCCATGCATGCCGATGTCGCTTTGCTCGATAAAGTAACGAGCTATATTGTCAAGCGCAAAGGCAAGCAATTGCGTCCTATGTTTGTTTTTCTGAGCGCTAAAATGCTCGGTGAAATCAACCCCACAACCTTTGATGCCACAACGCTTGTAGAGCTCCTGCATACAGCCACGCTTGTTCATGACGATGTCGTAGACGACGCCGCAGAGCGCCGCGGATTTTTCTCCGTGAACGCCCTCTGGAAAAACAAAATTGCCGTGCTGGTCGGCGACTACATGCTCTCTCGCATCTTGTTACTCTCCATTGAAAAGCGCAACATGGACCTCCTCGAGATTGTCGCCAGAGCCGTTCAAGAAATGTCTGAAGGCGAGTTGCTACAAATTGAAAAAGCGCGCCACCTCGACATCACCGAAGAAATTTACTACGAAGTCATACGCAAAAAAACAGCTTCCCTCATCGCTACTTGCTGTGAGGCCGGAGCACTGAGTGTTGGCGCGCAGTCTGAGCGCAGCAAGCTCCGTCAGTTTGGCGAGCTCATCGGTTTGGCTTTTCAAATCAAAGACGACATCTTTGATTACGGTACGGGCGAGCATATCGGCAAGCCTACAGGTATAGACATCCGCGAGCAAAAACTCACACTCCCCCTCATTTATGCGCTGCAAAATGCGCCCCAAGCCATTCAAAAAGAATTGCGCTATATCATTAAAAACGAATACGACGTTAGTAACCGCGTACAGCGCGCCATTCAATTGGTTTGGGAGTCTGGCGGTGTGCAATACGCGCAAAAGCGCATGGAGGAGTTGGCAGCTGAGGCCTTAGAAATATTAGCCAGTTACCCCGACAGCCCTGCAAAAGCTTCGTTAATAGGTTTGGTGGCTTACACCATGAACCGCGAAAAATAATACCATGAAACACATCAATTTTATTTTCATCCTTGCGCTGCTTTTACTTGGTGTTTCTTGCCAAAACGAGGGCAAAGACAAGCAAACCAAGCAAACTGTCAAAGAAAAACTTGTCGAAATCAAAGACGGACACTACAAAGAGTGGTACCCCGGCAAAAAACAACTCAAGTATGAGGGTGAGCTCAGTGAAAAAGGTGCGCGCGAAGGCAAATGGAATTATTACAGTGAAAAAGGCAACTTGCAGTCTTTCACGTTTTACGTTGCGGGCAAAAAGAATGGGCATTCAATTGTTAAATATCCGAACGGAAAAATCCACTATTACGGCCAATACAAAGACGATCAAATGGTAGGCGAGTGGGTGACCTACGACGAAAAAGGCAACAAAACGGTCAATAATTTCAATCCTTGATGGCCTAAATGAGCAAAATTCCGCCGCATATAGTCGATCAAATTCTACAAACCGCTCGCATCGAAGAAGTGATCGGAGAATTTGTGCAACTCAAGCGCGCAGGTTCCAACCTCAAAGGCCTGAGCCCCTTTACAGACGAGAAAACACCTTCATTCGTGGTGTCGCCAGTCAAGCAAATTTTCAAGTGTTTCTCTACTGGAAAGGGCGGTAACGCGGCCAGTTTCTTAATGGAAAAGGAGCATTTTAGCTACCCCGAAGCCCTGCGTTGGTTGGCCAAGCGCTACAACATCGAAGTTCCAGAAGAGCGAGAAGCCACGGCCGAAGAACTTGCCGCGCTCAACGAGCGCGAGAGTTTTTTGATCATCAATGAGTTTGCCAAAAATACCTTCTCGGACATGCTACTCAATTCACAAGAAGGCAAGGCCATTGGCCTTTCTTATTTTGAGGAACGCGGTTTCAGTCGGGCCACCATCGAAAAATTCCAACTGGGTTATTGCCTCAATACAGGCGCTGCCTTCACCGATCTCGCACTCGAGAAAGGCTACAACAAAGACTATTTAGAGGCTATTGGCCTTACCAAATCAAAAGAAGAGCGCACCTTCGATTTTTTCAAAGGGCGCGTCATGTTCCCTATTCATAGTGTCTCGGGGCGCGTACTTGGTTTTGGTGGCCGCACCCTACTTGCCGATAAAAAGATTGCCAAGTATTTCAATTCGCCCGAGAGCATCATCTACAACAAAAGCGAGATCCTCTACGGTCTCTATTTTGCCAAGGGCGACATCGTCAAATACAACGAATGTTTGCTCTGCGAGGGCTATACCGACGTTATTAGTATGCACCAAGCGGGCATACAAAATGTGGTTTCCTCTTCCGGAACTTCACTCACCAAAGAGCAAGTCAAGTTGGTGAGCCGTTACACCAAAAACCTCACTATTCTCTACGATGGCGATGCGGCAGGTATCAAAGCGAGTTTTCGCGGCATTGACCTTATTTTAGAAGAGGGCCTGAACGTTAAAGTCGTGCTTTTTCCCGACGGCGAAGACCCCGACTCCTTTTCAAAATCGCGTTCATCTGCCGAATTGAGCGCCTATATTGCCGGCCACAAACAAGATTTCATTTCCTTCAAAGCAGGCATTCTGTTGGCAGATGGCGGCAACGACCCCATTTTGCGCGCTGGGCTCATCAAAGACATCGTTCATTCTGTTTCACTGATTCCAGATCAAATTATGCGCTCGGTTTACGTACAGCAGTTGGCCCAGCAGTTTGATATCGCCGAGTCTATTGTGCAGTCAGAATTGCTACAGTTGCGCAAAAGTGCCTTGGCTAAATCTTACCAAGATCCGGCAATAGACGCCATTCAGCTGCCTAAAAATCCTGCGCCACAATCCTTGCAGGCGAGCGCTGTCTATGAAGAAGACCTCACGCTTTTTGAAGCCGAACTCATTCGGGTTTTGATCAAGTACGGCACACGCGCCCTCATTTGGCAAGAGCCCGGGCAGCCCGAAACCCAAACGAGCGTCATCGAGCTCATCGTGCACGAACTCCAAAAAGACGAGCTTCATTTTGAAAATGCGCTCTACGAAGAAATTTACCGCATTTTTGAAAATGGGGTGCTTGCAGAAAACACACTCTACGAAGCTACCTACTTTTTGCGCCACGAAAAACAGGCTATCGTTCAGTTTGTGGCCGACATCGAAGCCCAAGAGCAAGAGCTGAGTCACAACTGGGTGGCGCGATACAAAATCCAAACAAAGTCGGAGTCCGACGACCTCTACCAAACCGTAGTGCAGGTCATTTACCGTTTTAAGTTGGCTTTTGTCGAGCAAAAAATCAAAAATATCCGCCAAGAGCTCAGTGACAAAAACCTCCAAGACGACGACCTCCTTTTGGCACTCGGCGAATTAGTTAGCCTTGAAAAAGTCAAGATGCTCCTTTCCGAGCAAATTGGCATCACGCTTATCCGTTGATATGTTTGCAGAAACCCTCTTTTACATCGGACCTTACAAGATTTGTTTTTGGAATCTTATTTTTTTGCTTCTTATCTTTTTGGCTGCCGCGGTCTTGCGCCGTTTGGTGCACAAAGCCTTGAAAGGTTATGTCAAGAGTGCCAATATCCAATTAGAAGTCAAGCAAATGGCGCGCTTGCGTTTGGTGAGCCAGAGTGTATATTTGTTGGCCATTTACATCGCTGTGCTGAGCATGCGCTACAACAACGGGCACGTTACCTTCAATGATTTCTTGCAGTTTAAATTGCTTTCTTTTGAGAGTTTTAAAATTGATTTTGCCGATATCCTGATCGTTACCTCTGTCTTTTTTGGCGCCAAAATAGCTGTAAACCTTACCAGACTTTATTTTGCGAGGCGTTTCAAAGGCAGCCAACATTACGACGCCGGTACTGAGTTTGTCTATAACCAATTGGCCAAGTATTTTATTTATGTGGCCTCCATTTTATTTTGCTTCAAGCTACTCGGCATAGACCTCATGATTTTACTCACCAGTTCGGTGGGACTTTTGGTGGGCTTGGGCCTCGGCTTGCAAGATGTATTCAAAGACATGATTGCCGGTGTGGTCTTGCTTTTTGAGGGAAATTTAAGGGTGGGCGATATCGTCGAAATCTCAGGAAAGTCCAAAATGAATGGGGTGAGCACTGAGTCGATAGTCGCTAAAATTGTGAAAATCAATGTGCGCACCACCCAAATACAGACCCGAGAGGGCAATGTATTGATCATTCCCAATACGCATTTAACCCAAGACCGCATCGAAAACTGGAGCCATGGTTCGGAACTCACGCGTTTTACGATCAAACTCACGGTGGCTTACGGTTCGGATATCCCTCTAATTGAACGCTTGCTTACACAAGCAGCACTCGCGCATCCGAAGGTCAAAAAGAGCAATCCGGTCTTTGTGCGGCTTTACGATTTTGGCGATTCCGGCTTAGAATTAGAGCTCGTTTTTTGGGCAGACCAAAGTTGGGACATCAATAACTATAAATCGGAGATCAGACTTGAAATCGACCGCTTGTTTAGAACTTATTCCATAGAAATTCCGTACCCGCAGCGCGTGTGGCATCAGGCGCCTTCGCGCAATTCGTAAAGATAGCGCTGAATCGTGTTTTCGATGCCCAAATAAAGCGCATCCGAAATCAGGGCATGGCCAATCGATACTTCGTCTAGCGCTACCAAAGAAGCTTTTAAAAACGCTAAATTCTCCAAACTGAGGTCGTGGCCGGCATTGATACCCAAGCCCAACGCATGGGCATGTAGCGCTGCAAGTTGGTAGGGCTCAACAGCTGCGTGGCGATCTGCGGCGAATTGTTCAGCATAAGGCCCTGTGTATAGTTCAATGCGGTCTGCACCAAGTGCTTTGGCTTTGTCAATTTGAGCCAAATCTGTTTCCATAAAAAGCGAAACCCTGACACCTAAAGCTTGAATTTGAGCAATAATGGGCTCGAGAAAGGTAGCTTGTTCGGTGCAGTTCCAGCCGGCGTTGGAGGTAAGTACCCCTGGTGGGTCCGGAACTAAAGTTGCTTGAGCCGGACGCAAGTCTTTGATGAGCTGTAGGTAGCGCGCATCTGGATAGCCTTCAATGTTGAATTCGGTTTGAACATGCTTTTGGAGGTCGTAGCAATCTTGGGTGGTGATGTGCCGCTCATCGGGCCTAGGGTGCACCGTGATGCCCTGCGCGCCGAAACGCTCGGCATCGCGTGCAAACTGCAGCACGTTTGGGGTTTGGCCGCCGCGTGCATTGCGCAGAGTTGCAATTTTATTGATATTCACGCTGAGTCTGGTCATGGCACAATAATTGAGTTGCAAAAGTACGAAACATTCAAGTAATTTAGTATTTTGCGCCCACTATGAGAGCTTCCAATATTCTTTCTGATCAAATACCGCCTTTATTGCACACCGATAGCGGAGAAAAAGCGCTGTTATGGATGGATGAATTTCAGGTCAATCACCTACCTGTACTGAAAAACGGCAATTTTGTCGGGCTTGTTTCGGAATCCGAATTGCTCGATCAAATCAGTCTCGAAGAAAGCCTCGATGCGCTTTTTCAACACCTCCCGCGTCCTTTTGCTTTTGCCGATGCGCATCTCTTTGATTTATTGCAGCATTTTGCGCTCTTCAAATTAACGGTCTTGCCCGTCCTGGACCGCCAAGAAAATTACCTCGGCGTCATTAGCGCCCAAGAATTGCTCCAGCTACTTGCAGACACCAGCGGGCTCAACGAATCTGGTTCCGTTTTGGTCCTTGAAATGAATGCCAACGACTACACACTTGCTCAGATTGCTCAAATCGTGGAGAGCAACCAAGCTAAAATCCTGAATTTATTCGTGAGCTACGTTCCAGATAGCACCAAAATTCAGGTTAATTTGCGCATCAATCAACAAAATTTAAGTGCAATTATCCGTACCTTTGAGCGCTATGATTACCATGTATTGGTCAGCTATGAAGACAGTCAACAACCAAGTGAGCTCCAAGATCGCTACCAAGAACTCATGCATTATTTGAGCATGTAATGAAACAAATCGCCTTATACGCCAAAAAAGTATTCAAGCAAGACTTCAGTGTCTTTGAAAACCTACTCAAGGGAATTGAGCTTTTGGGTTGGGTGCCTGTGCTCGAGAAAGAACTTGCCCAACAACTGCACACCAAATACCACACCACCACATACAAAACCTTCGAAAACCACCTAGATCTCCAAACTGGCTATGACCTCATGATCAGTCTTGGTGGCGACGGCACCTTTTTGAAGGCAGTTTCTTTTATCCGAGATTCCGGCGTGCCTATTCTTGGTATCAACACAGGCCGTTTGGGTTTTTTATCCAATCTATCCAAAGACCAAATTGCTCAAACATTAGAGCGCTTTGCCGCAGGTCAGTACGAGTTTCAGAAAAGGTCCTTGCTCAGGGTTCATACCGAAAACGACCTTTTTGCCGATGAAAACTTTGCCCTCAATGAGCTCACGCTGCAGAAAAAAGACACGTCTTCTATGATCAAAGTGCATGCGTATCTCGGCGATAAATTCCTCAATACCTATTGGGCCGATGGCCTGATTGTCGCCACCCCAACTGGCTCTACAGCATACAGCCTTAGTTGCGGTGGCCCAATTATAACGCCAGGTTGCCAAGTGCATATCTTGACGCCAATTGCCCCTCACAACCTCAATGTGCGTCCGGTTGTTGTGCCAGACCACATGCCCATATCACTGCAAGTAGAAGGCCGAGACCGCTCTTATTTACTATCTTTAGATGGCCATTCCCAGCACATCAAGCAAGGGGAGAAGGTGACCATTACCAAAGCAGAATTCATGATCAACGTCGTGAAATTCGAAGACAACAACTTTTTAGATACCATCCGTAACAAAATGTTTTGGGGCTCAGATACCCGAAATGAAATTTAAATGAACATGAAAAAAACACTTATCCCTATTATGGCCATTGCGTTGGCTTTTCAAGCCAATGCCCAGGAGCCACAAGTCAAATCAAGAATTGATTCCGTCAGCTACTTAGCCGGTCAAAACATCGCGCAAAGCGTCCTCAAAGATTTTCCGGAGGCCAATGTAGCTTTGTTGCTGCAAGGTCTTAGCGATGCCATGATGCAGCGCCCAAGTTTACTTCAAGACCCTGCCAATCAGTGCGTCATGTCTTATTTTCAAGAAAAGATGCAGGCAGTTCAGCAAGCGGAAGAAGCAGTCAATCAAGAAGCACTCGCCGCCGAAAAAGAAGCGGGTAGAATGAACCGCGAGAAAGGCGAAGCTTTTTTGATCGAAAACGCGAAGAAAAAAGAAATCCAGGTGACTGCTAGTGGTTTGCAATACGAAGTCCTTAAAAAAGGGAGAGGTCAAAAACCGACAGCGAGTTCTACAGTAAAGGTACATTACACCGGCACCAACATTGACGGTCAGATTTTTGACAGCTCTGTAGAGCGCAAAGAGCCTATTTCTTTTCCACTTAATGCGGTTATCCCAGGCTGGACCGAAGGCGTGCAACTCATGAGCGTCGGTTCTAAATACCGTTTTTACATTCCTCAAGAATTGGCTTATGGCCCCGGATCACCAACAGAATTGATCCCGCCTTATTCCGTTTTGATCTTTGAAGTTGAATTATTAGACATCGAAAAATAATCCCATGAAAAAATTTCTTTTTACCCTCCTGTTCCTTCCTTTTGCAGCTTCGCTTCTCGCACAAAACGCCGTCGAAATTGCCGATGGTATCTATGCGCGCTTTGTCACCAACAAGGGCATTATCGTTTGTCAGTTGGAGTATCAAAAGACACCCATGACCGTTGGTAACTTTGTAGGTTTAGCCGAAGGCAATTTCAAGGTCGGTGACAAATCCTTTGCGACGCCATTTTTTGATGGCTTGATCTTTCACCGCGTGATTGCCAATTTCATGATCCAAGGTGGAGACCCACAAGGTACTGGTGCAGGCGATCCAGGTTACAAATTTTACGACGAAATCGACCCAACGCTCAAGCATGTTGGCCCAGGAATATTGTCGATGGCCAACTCTGGCCCCAACACCAACGGCTCGCAATTTTTCATCACCCACAAAGAAACACCGTGGTTAGACGGCAAGCACACCGTTTTTGGACATGTTGTGTCTGGGCAAGAAGTGGTAGATGCCATTGCTCAAAACGATACCATGCGCAAGGTAGAAATCATTAGAGTAGGCACTGACGCGATCAATTGGAATGCGCAAGCCGCGTTTGATCAAGTTTACTTGGCTAAAAAAGCAGCAGAAGCACAAGAGCAAGCTGAGCTCGCTCAAATAGCGGCAATGTCTCAAGAAGATTATAAAGCCTATATGCTACAAGAAGTGCTGAGTCAATATCCTGACGCAAAGCAGAGCTCAACAGGATTGGTTTATGTCATTTTAGATGGGGGTAAAGGTTCTGAAGTGAAGGAAGGTAACAAAGTGAGCCTGCACTACACCGGTACTTTTCGTCGCGGCGGCAAAAAATTCGATTCTTCTGTAGACCGCGATGCACCTTTAGATTTTCAATACAAAGTGCAGCGCATGATTCCCGGTTTTGAAGAAGGCATTACGCTCATCAAAGAAGGCGGTAAAATTTTGTTGTTTATTCCGTACTACAACGCCTACGGCAAACAAGGTCGTCCGGGTTCAATTCCTGCTTACGCAGATTTAGTTTTCGAAATCGAATTATTGAAAGTGAATGCAGACGCGCAAGCGGCACCTCACAATGACCACGACGGCCACCAACATTAAGTTGCTGCCGTTTTAGTTCGAAAACGCGTAAGAAACAATATTGGCGCCCATCTGCAAAGCTTGGCGCCTTTTTTCTGGCGGGTCGTTATGAACTTGTGGGTCTTCCCAACCGTCGGATAAATCGGTTTCGTAGGTATACAGGCAAACCAATCTGCCATCAATGACAATCCCAAAAGCTTGAGGGCGTTTGCCGTCGTGCTCATGAATTTTAGGCAAACCATTTGCAAAAGCATAATGGGCTGAAAAAATAGGATGGCTAGACGGTACTTCTGTGAGGGTTGCTTCTGGAAACACTTTTTTGAGCTCAGCCCGAATGAAGCCATCCATCCCGTAGTTGTCGTCGATGTGTAAAAAACCACCCGAGAGTAAATAGGTTCTAAGATTCAAGGCTTCAGATTTTGAGAACACTACATTTCCATGCCCAGTCATGTGTAACAACGGATACTGATACAAATCTGCGCTTCCTACTTCTACATACGGCACTTCTTTGGAGATACTCATGCCGAGCTCAGTATTGCAAAATTTGATCAAATTGGGCAGCGCGGTGGGGTTGGCGTAGTAATCGCCACCACCATTGTATTTAAGCACCGCTAACTGATAGCTTTGTGCCAATAAACTGAGCGTTACAAATAGGGAACTGATGAGCAGACTGATTTTTTTCACGTTCGTCTTTTATAATAGTAAATTTGGTCGGTCCCGAAAGGATGCACGTTGGTCGGTACGCGGTTCAAGACTGGCGCTTTAATGCCCTCTCCGTAGTTCAGGTCTCCAACGAGTACATACGCTTCGTCCCAGACGTTGTCAATGATGAAATATTGCAGTGTTCGGCTTCCGCCTTCAACCATCACGGAGTGAATACCGCGTTTATACAGTTCTTCGAGAATATTTTTGGTGGCTGTTTCTTGAATTTTAATCCATTCAATATTGCCTTTCGTTTCATTCTTGAGCCGATTGAAGATGAGTGTGGGCGCGTCTTCTGAAAACAAACTGATGTCGTTTTGCACCTGTAGTTGGCTGTCGATTAAGATGCGAATGGGATTTTTACCACTGACTTCTCTGACGGTTAGGGAAGGGTTGTCGTTGAGAGCGGTGTGTTTGCCTACCAGAATACTCATTTCTTGGCTTCTCCAATGATGCACCAATGACCGAGATTCGGCAGAAGAAATCCAGTTGATGCCGGTTTGCTCGGCTGCCCGCAAGCGGTCTAGGTAGCCATCTTTTGTTTGTGCCCATTTGAGCACCACATGAGGTCTTTGTTTTTGATGGAAACAAAAAAAGCGTTTATTGAGTTGTTTGGCAGCGGATTCGAGCACGCCTACCTCCACTTGAATGCCTGCTTTTTGGAGGCGTTCAATACCTTTGCCTGCAACTTTCGGATTGGGGTCTTTGCACGCTACCACAACTTGCGCCACTTTTTTTTCAATAAGTAAATTGCTGCAGGGTGGCGTTTTGCCAAAATGCGCGCAAGGTTCTAAACTGACATATACCGTTGCGCCTTCTAGTTCATTTTGATCTTCAACTGCTGCTACGGCGTGTACCTCAGCATGCGGCCCGCCAAATGCTTGATGGTAACCTTCGCCAATGATTTTGCCATTTTTGACAATTACACAGCCCACCATCGGGTTGGGTGCGACCAATCCTTGCCCTAATAGAGCGAGGTCGAGGCAGCGCTGCATGTAATCTTGAGGCTTCATTGACCCAAAGTTACTGATTTCAAATAGACGGCTGTACCCAACGAAAGGTTAAATTAAGCCGGGCTTCAGTCAAAGCGCGTTTTTTCGGAAGTTGGTGTTTGTAGTGGTGTTGCAAAGGCCCGTGCATGTGCAGCATGCTTCCGTGTGCCAGTACAATACTTTTTTTCTGCCCTGAAGACAAATGTTTCAGTTCAAAGGTGCGTTCGGCGCCTAAGCTGATTGAAGCGATGCTAGGGTTCGGACCGAGCGTTTTTTCGTTGTCGGCATGCCAGCCATTGGAATCTTGCCCGTCTCGGTAGTAATTGATCAAAAGCGCATTGTACTTGTAGCCAGTGCGTTTTTGTACTTCGCGCCTAAGTTCGTCGAGGAAAGGAGGGAATTTTTCGGCTTGTAGTTGTTGTCCTGAGTAGCCATATTGTTCGCCGCTTAGGGCATAGTAAGCTTCGAGCCTTGGAACTTTGATTTTTTTTCCAAAGAGTATGATCTCGTTTTGTTGAAAGGAGTCGAGGCGAAGGAGCTGTTGGAGCAGATCGGCGCTTGCAGGTTGCGCTAAAAAATTTGGGTAATAGTCGGCAAAGCCATCGGTGGCTACAACCCTAATTGGCTCCAAATTTTCATACTCGCTAAACATTTCTATTTTTGTGTTAAAATTACGACATGCACTTTATAGAAACACTTTTTGATCTCAAAACCGGAGATTTAAGCAAAGTTATTTTTGGTTTACTGACTAATTTGGTGCTGGCCATCGTGATTGCTGTCGTTGGTTTTTGGCTTACAGGGGTGCTGACGCGCTTGGTCAACCGCATTTTGCGCAAAAGCGAAACCGATCCAGGGCTCATTTCATTTCTGACGAGTTTCTTATCGATGGCCCTCAAAATAATGGTGTCCATCACTGCGATTACTCAATTGGGTGTCGAGATGACCTCCTTTTTGACGCTACTCGGTGCGGCAGGTATTGCGGTGGGTATGGCTTTTTCCGGAACGCTCTCCAACTTTGCAGGTGGCATCATGATCCTCGTGCTCAAGCCCTTCAAAGTGGGCGATGACATCGAGGCGCTAGGCGAACAAGGGGTGGTTTCAGAGATTCAAATTTTCAATACGTATCTCAAGACCGCAGACAACAAAATATTGGTGCATCCAAACGGCCCTTTAGCCAACGGCACCATTGTCAATTTCACCAAAGAAAAAACGCGCAGAATCGAATGGACTTTCATTTTTGAACAGAACGTGCAGATCAGTCAAATTCAAGAGGTGATGTTAGCTAGTTTGGCCGCAGACAAACGCATCTTGCACAAGCCTGAGCCATTAGTGGGTGTGCAGCAACTCAATGAATCTGGTCTGCACATGCAGGTGCATTGCTGGGTCAAAACCGCAGACTACGGAACGGTTTTTCATCAAGGGCAGCAAGCACTGATAGAAGCTTTGTATGCGCATGCACTGCCTTTTGCTAAATCTTAAAGTTTTTATTAATTTCGGGCCCGAACCCATTTCTGCATTGTAATAATGTGGAGCTAAACTAAACTACCCATGCTACTCACTATCCTACTTTTAATTTTTACTGTGGTTGTTGCACCACTGATTTGTTTGAACTTCGGCTACACGCCTAATGACTTGCAATTTGATATTTTAGGTCAGATGGCTTTGCCTGTTGGATTGGTCATTGCGTATTGCTTTGTTGTCGGTGAAATCTCGCGCAACAACTCTCAGGTCGACAAACTCTGGAGTATCGTACCGATTTATTACGTTTGGCACATGACCCTCTTGGCGCCAGAATTGTCTGAGCGCATGGTCTTGATGGCTATTCTCGTGACCATTTGGGGTGCGCGCTTGACCTTCAATTTTGCACGTCGCGGCGCTTACACATGGCGTTTTTGGGCGGGTGAAGAAGACTACCGCTGGGAAGAACTCCGCAAGCGCCCAGGTTTCAACAACAACTTCATTTGGGGTCTCTTCAATCTGTTTTTCATCTCTGCCTACCAAAACATCTTGATTTTCTCTTTTACAGTGCCGATCATTGCCACCCTTTCAGATCAAGCCAATCCGCAATTGAACGGCATTGACTACCTTTTGGCAGCGCTAATGCTTTTGGCGGTAGCCATTGAATTTGTGGCTGACCAACAGCAGTATGTATTCCAGACAGAAAAACACCGCCGCATCAAAGCTGGCGAAGCGCTCGGCGACTACGAAAAAGGATTTGTATCCACAGGCTTGTGGGGAATTGTGCGCCATCCAAATTATGCCATGGAGCAAAGCATTTGGGTCATTTTCTATCTGTTTAGCGTCAACGCAACGGGCCAGTGGGTCAACTGGACAATCGGAGGTTGTGTCTTGCTTCTTATTCTCTTTAAAGGCAGTTCAGATTTTTCAGAAGAACTCTCCGCGGGCAAGTATCCAGCCTACAAAGACTACCAAAAACGTGTTCCACGCTTCATTCCTGGATTCAAATTCGGTAAATAAGCTGCAGGGCAACTACCTCAAGAACTTCACGATACTAAACGCCAAAGCAAAGAACACCACTACTTGCATAAACCATTGTGCGCTGCTGCGGTGTCCTTTAGAGCGGAGATAGAAATGATTGGCTGTGCCTAAAATGAGGCCAATGAGCAGCGAAAGGAGTAGGGGGTTTTTCATCAGATGCCGATCCAAAAATAGTAAAGGGCAGAAAACGCAAAAGATTATAAGAGGCCAAACTGCTCAAAGTGATGAGCGAAGTGTTTGGTGTGCAAGCGCTGCCATTGGGCGTAATTGAGTGCGCCGTAAAATGGGTGCAAGGCCGTTAGGTTGGCATCTTCTTCGTAGTATTCTAGAAAAGACAAATAGGCATCTGTGAATTCGTCTATGGCGGTTTCGAGTTCGTCGTTGCGCAACGGTGTAGTAGGAGTGGCAAACGATACTTGCACATCTTTAGCCATTGGTTTGTCTGATGCTAGCCAAGCTTGCATGCGCTCGATGCGCTCCTCTGGGACTTCTAGATGGTATGCACCTTGCCCCATTGACATGTAAAGCGCGTCGGCGAGGTGTTCTACCATACGCTGAGGGCTCATTTGGCCCCAAGAAGGTGAGGTTTGCGGTTGTAACGTTGAGAGTTGGGCCAACATGGCCTCGAGATCGAGTTGAAAAGAAGTAGCCATTATTTTTGACCTACGATAATATGAAGTGAGTGAGGAACCACGCGCACATTGAGTTCGCGCATGACGGTAAGGGGCTCGCCGTCGTGGTGTGCAACACCATTGGGCAAGGAGATTTTTGCATTTTTAAATGAAATGATTTCAGAATAAATTGATTTGTCTGAACGCCCCGTAAAGAACTGAAAAATCATTTTGGGGATGCCAAATAAGGAGAAGGGCTTGAGTAGGAATAACTCTAACTTGCCGTCTGTGGCATCGGATTTTGGAGAGACTTTAAAGCCATTGCCGAATTCTGAAGTATTGGCGATGGTGCAAAGTACAACTGGTAATTTTTTGATTTGCCCATTGGTATCAATAGAGATGTTCATGGGGTTGTAGCGGAAAAATTCTTTGAGGACATGCTTGACGTAGGTCCAGAAACCGCGTTTGTGGTCTTCGTCGAATTTTTTGGCAATAATGGCATCTAGTCCGTAGCCGCCAACACCGAGGAAAGGCTGGTCATTGACCATGACGGTATCCATGAGGATTTGTTGGTTGAGGTTGATGGTTTGGATGGCCTTTTTGATATTGCGCGGGATAAACATGTGGCGCGCTAAGCCGTTGCCAGAGCCGATAGGAATAACGGCGAGGCTAGTGTTGGTACCGATGAGTGCTGTTCCGACTTCGTGAACGGAGCCATCGCCCCCAACTGCACAAACGATGTCGATGCCGAGTTCAACGGCCTGATGGGCGATATCGATGGCGTGGCCTTTGTGTTTGGTGTATTGGATTTCAAAAGTGTAGGCGTCGTGGTCTAGAAAGCGGCGGATCAGCGCAGGGATGTCGTCTTTGCGACGAACACCTGAAATAGGGTTGATGATAAACCAAATGCGCTTTTTCATTTTTTTTGGACCGCGCTACATGCGCTTTTCTCAAAGTTAAACATTTTTTGCCAATGCCACATAAAGATTTATCGATGAAATGTCGATAACTCCTGCATTTGCGGTATTTTTAACGGCAAATACAATGCCATGAAGAAAAAACCAGCTGCCGACCCTATTGTAGCCAATCGCCAACAGCTCATCGATATCCTCTTACACAAATCAGCCCTCAAGCAAGATATCGCAGACGACGCTGAACGCGTTTTTGAACAACTCCGCGCGCTCATAGACAAAGAACTCATTGCGCTCAAGGAGGTCATTACCGATGAACGCGTGCGCCTTTGGATCAAGGACAGGGGTGACCACGAATTTCATGTGTATATCGGCAGTGATGTACTCGTTTTCAATCTGCACCACAACGTTTTTCGCTTGCCAGACTCCAATCCACTATGGGGGACCGCCTATTTCAAGTCGAACCCAAACAATGGCTACTTTGGCACCATTCACATCTACAATTTTTTAGCAGAATCTATGCAGCAAAATCGCCTCGACGACATGGGGAATTTGATTGCGCGCATGTTTGTCAATCACGAAAGGCATTTCTTTATCGAAGGAAAGGGTTCGCTCGGCGCTACCTTCAATGACCCGCAACATATGCTGTTATCAGAGCAATTGCTGCAGCTCATTGCACAGATGGCTTTTGCCTATGCACTGCAATTTGACCTCTATATTCCGCCTTTTGAATATATGGATAACGTCAGTGTGGGACAGATTTTTGTGATGGGTGAGCAGCTCAAACTCAAAACAGCCAAGCGTTTGGGCTTCAAGATGAGTTCTGATACTTCTGAAATTTCTTAAAAAAAATGTCAAGCGCCCTTGCGCTTCAAGAAATTCCTACTATATTTGCAATCCCAAATTCTGGGGTTTTGACATTTTGGCCCATTCGTCTAGTGGTTAGGACGCAAGGTTTTCATCCTTGTAACAGGAGTTCGATTCTCCTATGGGCTGCCAATTTTTTTGGCCCATTCGTCTAGTGGTTAGGACGCAAGGTTTTCATCCTTGTAACAGGAGTTCGATTCTCCTATGGGCTGCATTTTTTTAATGAGATTAATTATATAAACAGCTATGGCAAACCATAAATCATCCATCAAGCGCATTCGTTCAAATGAGTCTAAGCGCGTATTGAATAAATACCAGCACAAAACAACTCGTAACGCAATGCGTAAATTGCGCGCTACCAAAGACCGCAAAGAGGCAGAAGGTTTGTTTCCTGCAGTTGTAGCCATGCTAGACAAATTGGCAAAACGCAATATCATTCACAAAAACAAAGCAGCTAACCTTAAATCAGGTTTGCAAGTGCGCATCAACGCGCTCTAAGCTTCGTTTGATACAAATTATGAAGGGCTGCCTCTATGAGGTGGCCCTTATTTTTTTCTTAAGTTTGCGTCATGAAATACTTTTTGTCTTTTTTGTTGCTCACCTCGCTTTTTAGCCGCATTGAAGCCCAACTTTTAGCCCCAATAGACACCCTCAAATTAGAAACGCGCACCTTCGGAGACCTCCAGGCCTTGACGCAGCAAATGGACGGTTTCGGCGCTAATTTCTTTTTCAATCCGCAGCAAATTCTGCCAGATGCTACCGATTTATACCAACTTGGCTGCACCACATTCGCTACCCCTCAAACACTCCTCAAACCACTTACATTTTCAGCGCTGCCGCACTTGGGTTTTGGCTACGGTTTTGGTGCACAGGGCGCACAGCGTATCCGCGTAGATTTTGAGCAGGCTTTTGCACATCGTGTTTTGTTCAACCTGCGCTATGATCGCTGGCAACGCACGGGCTTTATCCGCGCCGATGATTTGCGCTATAGCCAATTGCAGCTCAATTTATATCAATCTGGAAAACGACACGAAGTATTGCTGCATTTTGGCAATGCCAGCGATGATCGCCAGTGGGCGGGTGGCTTGGCGTCTTACACAGCGCTCGGGACCATTGCGATGGATTTACTGCCCGTGGTCAAGGAAAGCTCCCGCACACAAAAAAATGCTTACCAGGCAAGCCTGGACTTTCGCTATCGTTTATTTGGCGATTCCTTGCGTTCTTTCAGTTTAGCGACCCTACATCAGTACCAATTGCAGAAGAGGCTTTATTTGGAAGAGGGCCCCTTGAGTACGTTTTACCCACAAACCTATTTTAGTCCCGATTCCTGTGCAGATGTTTTTAACCAACAACTCCTCGAGAACCGCGTGGGTTTACAAGCGCAACGACCAGGTTTGGAATTGACTTCACAAATTGGCCTCAGACAGCGGCTTTGGTCCGATGCACTCACGCAATATGACACCCTAGAACTCAATTGGCACAACCACTTGCAGCTCAAACGGGCAGCACATTCTCTGACGCATCAAAATGAATTCAATATAAGTGGTGCTGCACAAGGATGGCATGCCAACAGCACCTACCGTTGGGCTCAAAAGAACTGGAAAGTCGCTGTGGAGCACCGCTTTGCTAATGAATGGCCGCTGTTGTTGCAACGCGCTTACCAAAGTAACCTCACCAATTATTTTTGGAGCAATCCGCAAAAACAGTTTTTTCAGGAGTTGAGCGCGTTGGGAGCGTATCAAAATAACGCCAAGACACTAAGTGCCCGCATGAAAATAAGTCTCATTCAGTATAAAAACGCCTACCGTTTTGACCCGCTACTCATACTTTGGTCTACTACTGCAGCGGCCTCAGCTGGTCAATTAGCGACCCTTCAAACCGACATCAGTTACACTTTACCCAACAACAAAAACACGTCGTCAAATGGTGCGTGGTTGCTTGGCTCAAAGTACAAGTATTTGGCTCAGAAGGATGCTTTTTTACCAAAGCATCAAGCTGCGCTCACTTTGGCATGGCAGGGTGGCGTTTTCAAAGACAAGCGCTTAAATATGCGCGTAGAAGGTCAAGTTACTTACCAATCAGTGAGCAAAACATTGGTGTATCTTCCGTTTATGGAGAGCCTAGATTGGGGAGCGTCTCAACTTGGCGCTGTGAACGCGGGTTATGTGAATGCGCAATTCAATGTGGCGCTAGAAGTAAAGACCTTCCGGTTTTTTGTGAATGTTGCTAATCTGGGGAGTTACTGGAACAATCCACATATTGCTACTGTACAAGGATATCCGTTCCCGACCATGCAAATCAGATTGGGTCTTACTTGGGACTTCTTTAACTAAAAAGCTTAGGCTTTCAGCATGAATAATAGAACGTAAAGAAACAATGGCTTCGGTTCTTAATGACCGAGTACTTCTGCCATTTTAGCACCGATTTGAGCAGGAGAATCTACAACGTGGATACCACACTCGCGCATGATGCGTTTCTTCGCCTCAGCGGTGTCGTCTGCGCCGCCAACGATAGCGCCAGCATGACCCATTGTGCGTCCTTTTGGTGCGGTTTCACCAGCGATGAAACCAACTACTGGTTTGGTGCCGTTTTCTTTGATCCAGCGCGCTGCAATAGCTTCTAGGTTACCGCCGATTTCGCCGATCATGACAATACCTTCAGTTTCTGGGTCGTTCATGAGGAGCTCTACTGCTTCGCGGGTAGTGGTGCCGATAATTGGGTCGCCACCGATGCCGATTGCTGTAGTGATGCCCATTCCTGCTTTGGCAACTTGGTCTGCTGCTTCGTAAGTGAGGGTACCAGATTTGGAAACAATTCCAATTTTACCTTTCTTGAATACAAAACCTGGCATGATGCCTACTTTGGCTTCGCCAGCAGTAATGACACCTGGACAGTTTGGCCCGATGAGTCTTGTTTCGAAAGCTTTGATATATTCTTTTGCCTTGACCATGTCGTTGACAGGAATGCCTTCTGTGATGCAAACAATTACTTTGATACCTGCTTCTGCAGCTTCCATAATGGCGTCGGCAGCAAAGGCTGGTGGTACAAATATGATAGAGGTATCGGCTTGGGTTTGAGCAACAGCGTCAGAAACGGTATTGAAAACCGGACGATCTAAGTGGCTAGACCCGCCTTTTCCTGGGGTAACACCACCAACAACGTTTGTACCAAATTCGATCATTTGGGTGGCGTGAAAGGTGCCTTCGCTACCTGTAAAACCTTGAACAATTACTCTGGAGTTTTTATTTACCAATACACTCATAATATCACTTTTTTTTGCGAGTCAAAATTAAACATTTATTTGGCATCAATTACCTTCATTTTAAAATAGAGGATTTTATCTTTTCCGATGCGATCGGTTCCGCTCTGGCCATAAGCGAGTTGAGGTGGCGCAATACAGCGCAATTGACTCCCGACGGGCAAATCGTACAGGGCTTCTCTCCAACCTTTGATGAGACCACTTAGGGGTAGGCCAACTGCCTGATCCTGAACTTCAATGATTTTTCCAGATAACAATTTGAGGGTGTAGCTTACCCACACGCTATCTTGTAATTGGATGGCTCTGCCGGTACCCAAAGAATCTATTTTGAGGTATAATCCGCTGCCGGTGGGCTTTAAATCGAGCTGGTATTTAGCGACGTATTTTTGGATCTTTGTGTCAAAGGTTTTGAGTTGGTCATCGCCATAGCCGCATGCGCTGAGTAGCCCTAAAAGACCAACTAGAATGGAAAAAAGCCTCATATTTTTTCTAAAACAGCTAAGTAATGTTCTTCTACGGAATAGGCCCTACGACATTTGAAGCCGCAGTCTGTGGCGTGCTGATGCAAGGTGTCGTAGTCAACATAAAGCCATTCAAACTCAGGACCGCTCTCTTTTTTGTAGTGCATCTGGAACTTGAAGTTGCCATAATAAGCCGAGTTGAGGTCGAGCCAATAACCTCCTTCTTCGTCTTCGTACAGATATTTCACATCTGTAGAGTCGGCGATCAGGCGACCACCTGGCAAGAGGAGCTCGTGCGCTTTTTTCAAAAATGCAGGAAGGTTTTCAAGATTTTTTGCCAAACCCATCCCGTTCATCAGGGATAAAATCGTGTTGTATTGGGTTTTGTTTTGGAGGGCATAAAAGTCAATTTGCTTGGCGTCAATGCCGTTTTCTTTCATGTAGGCCACAGCTCCGGCAGAGAGGTCAATAGCGCTGACTTGGTGTCCGCGGTCTTGCAAAGCAAGTGCATGCACGCCTGCGCCTGCGCCGATATCGAGCACTGCGCCTCTACATTGGTCTAAAGCACTGAGTTCGAGTTCGGGCATTTCTTCTTCTTTGCGGAACAGGACTTCAATTGGAATGATGTCGTCGTCGCAGAGGTCTGAGCTGACAATGATGTCGAAGGGTTTTCTGAATTTGGCGTAGTCTTGGATGGCTTGACCAATAGGATCGCCGTTGGTTGCGGTGGGCTTAGTATTCATATTCGCTGTAATCGTTGAGGTCGTCGTCTGCGTAGTCGTCGTCAAAATCTTGGAAGCCAAATTCGTCTTCTTCGTCGGTATCGGCAATTTGATTTTCGGGGCCGAATAGATTTTCGTCGAGCATAGACTTAGTGCTTTCTTGAGGCGCGTTGCCAATGGCTAATGCCATAATGGGGCTTACTGGTGCTTCTTTTTCGTAGGCGATGAGTTCTATTAAGAAAATCCACATGCGCAAGAAATCGTAGACCAAAATAAAGCGTTGGTCGGGTTCGGTAAGGAAATCTTGAATGCAAGCTTGTTTCATGACCGAAGCGGGCTCGTCTATTGCGTCGTCGTCGTAGGACATATCCAATAAAGAGAGCTCATGGCCTTTGTCCCAGCTGTCGTTGGAGACATAAAAGCTGGCCATTTGATCGCCTTTGAAGCCAAATGCAGACATAATGGCGTGGTAAAAAGTTTCGAAATCAGCATCGTTGGCGATGAGGATGTCTCTAAAGACTTCTTCGTTTTTGTCGCTATCAAGCAATACGCGAAATTTTAAACCGGGCATGTTGTTGGATTTAGGATAAAGGTAATGATTATTCAGGCTGTGGAGCCACAACGACCGCTTTTAAACCGAGTTCAGCGCCAAAACGCAGCATTTCGGCAAAGGCCTCTTGGTACTCGTTGGCGATGTGCCCTTCGAGAATGGCATCTTTGATGTGCGTTTTGATAGAGCCAATTGCCGAACACGGACCAATTTGGAAGGTGTCCATAATGAGCTGGCCTGAAACGGGCGGTTGGAAATTGCGCACGCGGTCTTTTTCTTCTACCAACTTGAGCTTTTCGGAGACGAGTTCAAAATTTTGCTTGTAGCGCTTGACCTTGAATTCGTTTTTACTCGTGATATCAGCGTTGCACAATAACATGAGGTCTTCGATGTCGTCACCGGCTTCGTGGAGTAGCCTGCGAATAGCGGCGTCGGTAACAGAACCTTTGACCAGCGCAATAGGCCTTAAATGCAAGCGGACCAATTTTTGGACATATTTCATCTGGTGGTCTAGCGGCAAGCGCAGCCGTTTAAAAAGTCTGGGAACCATTTTAGCACCTAATTCTTCGTGTCCGTGGAAAGTCCAGCCAACTTGTGGGTCAAAGCGCTTGGTTGGCGCTTTTGCGATGTCGTGCAAAATAGCCGCCCAGCGCAGCCAAAGGTTATTGGTGTGCAAGCTGAGGTTATCCAATACTTCTAAGGTGTGCAAAAAATTATCTTTATGTGCCTTGCCGTCGCGGGTTTCGATGCCCTGAAGGGCAATTAGTTCGGCAAAGAACAGGTGGAGCAGCCCCGTAGCTTGCATGAGTTTAAAGCCGCGAGAGGGTTGCTTAGTTAGGATGATTTTGTTGAGTTCGTCGGTAATGCGCTCTTGCGAAAGAATCTGCAGCCTATGGGCGTTTGCTTTCATGGCTTCCAAGCACGGAGCGGTAATCGTAAATTCAAAGCGCGTGGCAAAGCGTATAGCGCGCAGCATGCGCAGCGGATCGTCGCTGAACGTGATATGTGGGTCTAGGGGCGTGCGGATGATGCCCGCGTCGATGTCTGCTTGCCCGTTGAAGGGATCGATGAGCTGGCCAAGGGTTTCGGCGCGCAAACTAATGGCCATAGAATTGATGGTGAAGTCGCGTCGGTTTTGGTCGTCTTGGAGGGTACCTGCAACAGTTTCTGGTTTGCGCGATGCTGGGCTGTAAGATTCTTTGCGGGCGCCTACAAATTCGATGTCGAGGTCTTTGTACTTAAAATGTGCTGTGCCAAAGTTTTTAAAGACACTGACCTTCTTGACCCTTAATATGTCTGCTGTAGCGCGCGCAAGTGCCGGGCCATCGCCAAGTACTAAAATGTCGATGTCTTTGCTAGGGCGGTCCATGATGAGGTCTCGGACCCATCCGCCAATAACGTATACATCGAGCTGCTGCTCAGTTGCATACTGAGATAATACTTTAAATACGGGGTGTTTGAGGTGACTAGCGTAAGAAACATCCATGGGATGCAAAGTTAAGCGTAATCGCCGAAATGTGAAGCTTTCTGCCTTTAGAAATCGTCTTCGTCTTCGTCGTCTTCGAAGAAATCTTCGTCTGGCTTCTTGTAGTTGAGCAATTCGTCGTCGAGGTCGTCGTCGTCATCGTCAAAAAACTTTGGACTTTTGCCGCTCTTTTTGTAGGCATCCATTTTGGGCTTTTTGTTGCGGTTGTCGTCTTCGATTTTGCGCTCTTTTACATTCACTTTCTTGCGGGGTTCTACCTTTGGTAAGATAAAGCCTGTCGCTGGAGTGGCGTCGTCGTCGTTGCGCGCATCGGATCGGTGTGCGGGTGCATCATTGGATCTTGCGGGCGCGTTGTTGTCTCGGGGTGTAAAAGGTCTTGGATTTGGATTGGGACGGTTGTCGGTGCGTTGTTCAGCTTCTTTGACTGCCAGAGCACGTCCGTTGATGACGTGGCCATCTAGTGCTGAAATAGCATTTGCAGCCTCTTGGCGATCGGCCATTTCGACAAAGGCGAATCCTCTCGGTTTTCCGGTCTCGCGGTCTGTAGCAACAGTAGCTTTGAGAACTGTTCCGTAGTTTTCGAAAAGTTGGCGCAACTCCTGGTTACTGACGCCAAAATCAAGTTTAGCAACAAATATACTTGTCATAATGTGATTTAAACAACACAGATTTAGGTAAATACTAATCGTTCTTGCTCCGAAATTAGAACAAAATTGAAAAACTGCCTACTTTTTGAAAAAAAATATTCAATTGATGTCCGTAATTATACCTCATCAGGCCTGCATGAAAAGAATTATATTTGCAAAATGCGCTTAGTCCGTCAAATTCCTCACGAGCATTTTTTAATCTCGCTGCATCACTACAACGATAACTATTTGTTGAGTATTACCCTCGACGACTACCAACAACAATTCAAAGTTCCCGTCTCCGATCTTCAAAATATCGATCAGTTCGAACAATTACTCAGCCCCGCATTTTACTCGGCTTGCCTACAAGATTTCATCCGCATGCGCGAGCGCTGGCTTCAACTTCTAAAACCACTTCAACATGACTAAACTACTTTACTTCACAATCGCATTGGCATTAAGCGCCGCGTGTTCTTCGCCAACGCCTCCAAAAAAAGACCAAACTCCAAAGGTGCCCATTACGCGTCTAGACGGCTTGAAAATAGCCTACTATGCCAACGACAGCATTAAAAAGTATTTTGACTACTTCAAAAAGGAAGAGGCCGTAGCCGAGAAAAACCAAAAACGCTTTGAAAAAGAACTGCAAAAGCGCAACAAGGCCTACGAAAATTACATCGTCAAAAAAGACCAAGAAGCCCGTGCAGGATTGCTCTCTGATAATGAAATAGCAATGGTTCAACAAAAGGCCCAGCAAATGCAAAGTGAGCTCATGCAATACCAACAAACGGAAGGCGCACGCATCGAAAAGCAAACTTTCAAATCCTTAGAAGCCATCAATAAAAAAGTAGAGCTTTGGGGTAAAAAATATTGCGAAAAACACCACATCGACCTGCTCCTGATACAAGGTCAAGGTGGTCAAATCAACTACGTCAATAAAAAGATGGATGTCACGAAGGAATTCATCAATTTCCTCAACGAGAACCAAAGCTCCATCGAAAAAGAACTTTAAATGCGCCCAAATCCAGCCCTCCAAAACGAAAATGTCGCCGAATATTTACTCTATATTTTTCAGATAGAAGCGCTTGTTCGCACCATAGACCTCGACCTCTCACGTCTTGAAAACGAACTTTTGGCGCCGGCTTTTACCGACCCAACTCAGCTGGAGCATCAACTCAATTGGTATCGTGCCATCGTTACCGAAATGCAGCAGCGCGGTTTGCACAAAGAAGGACATCTCGACCAAGTAGACGAAATCCTGATGGAATTGATTTACCTGCACAACACCCTGCTCACGATCCTCAACGATGAAAAGTACAAAGGCTTGTGCGAACACGCCCACGATGCATTGCAAGCATTCAAAACAAAGTCTAATATGGCTAACCGCCACGATGTTGAAGTGCTCTTACATGCCATGTTCATGAAGCTACAACTCAAAATGAAAAAACAAGAAATCAGCGCCGAAACAGAAGCAGCTTTTGATTTATTTCGCATTCAGTTGGCTTATTTATCCAAAAATTACCAGCGCATGAAAGCTGGAGAACTCAATTTCGTTCAGAATTGATTTTTAGGAAAGTGCTGCATTTGGGTTAAACTTTTTTGATCTATGTCAATCTCGTAGACCAAATGCTCTTGTCCGTTACTTAAAATAAGACAAGCGGCCCCGATCATTTTCTGATAAGTAGAAATTTGCATAAACACCTCATGACTGAGCTTGATTTGCGGAGCTTTGCATTCCACTAAAATAGCCGCCTCAAATTGTGTGTTGTACACAACGACATCCCAACGGCGCGTAAAACCATCGTATTGTATTTGCTTTTCGACGGCAATTTTTTCGAGCGGATAACCGCGGTGTAAGTGCAGGTAAGAAATGAGGTGTTGGCGCACCCATTCTTCGGGTGTCAGGACAATTTGCTTCTTGCGCACCAAACAATTGACGAAAACACGACCTGCTTTGCTGCTCAGTTTTAAAGGGGCAGGCGGCAAATTGAGAGGCTGCAACAAAGACATTAGATTCCGGGTAGAATAAGATGGATGTCTTTGTATTGGAGGTCAAAAACCTTCCCTAAGACTTCATTGGTGAGAATGCCTCTGAACATGTACACGCCATTTCTGAAACCGGGATGCGTGCGAATGAGGTCTGGTACGCCGCCGCGCTCTCCCATCTCTAAAAGCAAAGGTGAAAGTGTATTGGAAAGCGCAAAAGATGCCGTTCTCGAAACGCGTGAGGCAATATTGGGTACGCAGTAATGTGTGACGTCATGCAAGACAAACGTAGGCTCGCTGTGGTTGGTGATTCTGGAAGTTTCAAAACAGCCGCCTTGGTCAATACTGACATCGAGGACAACCGAACCTGGTTTCATTTGTGAAATCATGTCTTCCGTCACGACACATGGCGTACGGCCGATGGTAGAACGCAAGGCACCAATCACGACATCTGCGCGCCGTACAGCCTTTGCCAACACTTTTGGTTGCAAGACAGATGTGTATACGCGCTGCCCCAAATCGTTTTGAAGGCGTCGCAAGCGGGATAGTGAGTTGTCGAATATTTTAACGGAGGCGCCTAAACCGAGCGCTGCTCTGGTTGCAAATTCACCTACCGTACCTGCGCCAAGTACCACAATTTCCGTGGGCTGAACGCCCGCAATGCCGCCCAACATGAGGCCTTTTCCTTCCGAGAAAGAAGACAAAAGTTCGCCCGCAACAATAATGGAAGTGGTGCCTGCAATTTCACTCATGGTGCGCACAATAGAAAATACACCTTCTTCGTCGCGGATGTAATCCCAGGCGATGGCGGTAATTTTTTTGGCGCTGAGTTGTTGTAGGATTTCTTTGGGTTGGGTAGCGAGCTGCAAGGCCGAAATAAACGTTTGATTGCCCGGCATGAGTGCAATTTCTTCTTCAGAAGGCGGTGCAACTTTCAGGATGATATCCGACTGATACACGCCTTTGCGGTCATAGATGATCTGCGCACCTGCCTCGCTGTATTCGTTGTCAGTGAAGTGCGCTCCTTCTCCAGCCTTGCTTTCAAGCAGTACTTGGTGACCGTTGGCAACGAGCAAACTCACGGCCTCCGGAACCAAAGCCACCCTTCGCTCTTGAAAGGAAGTTTCTTTGGGGATGCCAATCAGGAGTTCGCCTTTTTTGCGACGCACCTCGAGGAGGTCTTCTTTGGGCAAGAGCGCTCCTTGTTGGATTAAGGTTTTGAGCAAATGTGGATCAGTGGTCATAGCGCAGCGTGATTTCTCGACTTTGGTCTGGTTCTATACGAATATACAGCCTATAGTGCGGTTTTGGAATAATTGTGGTGATTTTTTGTGGCCACTCCACTAAAAAATAGGCGTTTTCATCGAAGAGTTCTTCTAGTCCGATGTTTTGTAATTCGCGCTCATTTTCAATGCGATAGCAGTCTAGGTGATAGACAGCGCCTTTGGTTGGGCTATCATAACCCTGTATAAGTGCAAAAGTAGGGGAGCCTTCAAAATGCGCTATTTGCGCCGCTTCGAGCAAGGCCCGAACTAGTGTTGTTTTGCCGCAGCCCATTTCAGCTTCGAGCGCCACAAAACACGGCTCCGGGATCAGCTCCCAGATGGCTTTGGCCAGCGCAGGTAAATCGGCTAAGTGCACCTTAGACCAATGTCCAATGGTTTCAGTTGCCATGATAGGGTAATACTTGGTTATCGGCCCAAGTCAAGAGCTCCAATTTTTCGGTGTCAAAACGCGCAAATGTGTAATACCGCAACCAATCTCCTGTATTGACATAAAGGGCATTTTGGTGCTTCAAGTTGAGCGGAAGGTGCCGATGCCCAAAAAGGTAGTAGTCGTGGTGTTGCTTTTGCTCGAGTTCCTGGACGTATTGAAAAAGCCATTCGTCTTGAGGCCCGGTGTAGTTCGCATCTTTGGCACCGCCATTTGCACGGCTGCGACGCGATAAAAAGCTTGCCAAACCGATGCCAAAATTAGGATGTAGCCGTGCGAAAAGCCATTGGCATAAGCTGCTTCTGAAAAAGCGTTTGAGCACTTTGTATTTGTAGTCGCCGGGGCCTAAGCCGTCGCCGTGATGCAAATAAAATTGTTTGTCTGCGTAGCTGAAAGTATAGGAATCGCTGTGGAGCGTGAGGCCGAGTTCCTTTTCAAAATAATCAAACACCCACATGTCGTGGTTGCCTTTGAAAAAATGAATGTCGATGCCAGCATCTGAAAGCTCGGCGATTTTGCCAAAAAGCCTCGTGTAGCCTTTCGGTACAACAGTTTTGTATTCAAACCAGAAGTCAAAGACATCGCCAAGAAGATAAATGGCCTTTGCTGTTGGTTTGATGTGGTCTAGCCAATTGATGAAGGCTTTTTCTCGGGCAGCACTTTTTTGTGCATTGGGCGCACCCAAATGAAGATCTGAGGCAAAATAGAGGTATTTTGGCTGGTCTGCCATTAGAAACCAAAGATTTGTTGAAGGGCTTGCTCGAGCGCAGCGCCTCTTAGATTGGTGGCAATGACCCTGCCTTCTTTGTCGAGTAATACAGTAAAGGGGATAGACTGAACGCCGTAGAGTTGCGCCACTTTACTTTGCCATCCGCCGAGGTCACTGACATGATTAGGCCATGCCAATTGATCAGCAGCAATAGCCGCCAACCATTTGTCTTTGTTGGAGTCAAGGGAAACACTCATGACGGTAAAGCCAGCATCTTTGTATTTTTGGTAGTTCTTGACCACATTTGGGTTTTCTGCGCGGCAGGGTCCGCACCAAGATGCCCAGAAGTCGAGCAGTACGACTTGGCCTTTCAGGTCTGAAAGTTTCATCTGTTTTTTGCCGTCTGTGCGCAGTTCTTCAAAATCAGGAACTAATTTGCCGCGTGCAAAAGGGTCTGCAGCCTCGC
This sequence comes from Bacteroidota bacterium, assembly GCA_041168605.1. Taxonomy (GTDB): domain Bacteria; phylum Bacteroidota; class Bacteroidia; order Flavobacteriales_D; family Crocinitomicaceae; genus UBA952. The sequence continues at coordinate 30,056 of JBEEKN010000010.1, forward strand.
GCTCTTGTTTTTTAGCTAAGTATTGTTTGTAAAGGTTTTGAACAATTGTACTTTGTCCAAAACTTTGATAAAGCGGCAGCATCAGTTTTTCGTAAGATGCAAAGTCTTGGTCAATTTGCATGCTACTGAGTGGCAAAATGAGAGCCGCTGAGTTGGCGTACATTCCGACATAACTCTGAAGTGCTGTTTGGAATTGGCTGTAGGCTTGGGTCATGTAACTGTTGATCTCGGCTTCTTTGCTTGGGTCCGTTTTGATGGCCAACAGCGCGGAGTCGGCTTTGCTTCGCCAATCTGAATTGAGCACAATATATTCATGCATTTGGCGCGATTCCTCCGAATTGACAAAATTGCAAAATTGAAGTAGGTTGCGGCCGTCGCCAAAAATTTGAATGTGGGAGGTGTCGCGGATGACTAAGTTGAGGTTTTGCTGACCCACGCGCAATATGTAGTAGTCGGGCCCAGCAAGTACGCCTTTGAGTTCAAAATTACCTTTGGCAGAGACAGGACTCGCGTAATAATCTTTGAAAGTGCTGCCGAATTGTTGGGACAAGTAAACTGAATCTGCGCCGCTCGAAAAGATCTGCCCACTGATTTTAAAAGGCTGACCTTGTCCAAAACAAAGAATGGGGAACAGCAAAAGAAGGGTGAGACAGCGGTTCATGTTATTTGAAAATTTGAGCTAGTTTGTCTTGGAGCTTTTGCCCTCTGAGGTTGGTGCCTATTATTTTACCCTCCGGATTGATCAACACGGTATAAGGGATGCCATCAAATTGATACAATTGAGGGAGATTTGACTTCCAGCCCAATGATTCATTTACTTGGTCTGGCCAGCTCATTCCAAAGGTCTTGATGCCTTCTTGCCATTTGTTTTTGTCTTCGTCGAGGGAAACGCTAAAAACGGTGAAGCCCTTATTTTTGTATTTGTTGTAGGCGGCTATGACATTTGGCATTTCGCTCTTGCAAGGACCACACCAAGAAGCCCAGAAGTCAATTAAGACATATTGGCCTTTCAAGGAACTCAGCGCGCGCGTTTTACCTGTAGGGTCAGGGAGCGCAATTTCTGCTGCCGCCATACTGCCGTTGGTCATTTGGGTATAGGCAAAAAAGGCGTCCTCAATTTGGGTATATTGTGCTTGCATGTTTTGACTTGCCGCTTGCCCTGGAAAGCGCTGTGCAAACGCTTCGCTTAATTTTTCTAAGGTGCTTAGGTGTTCGGCATTCCAGTCTTCAAAGCCCGTGGTAGGGAGTAAGTTCATGCTGAGCATGATATTCAACGGACTGCTCAAATCTTGGTTAATCGCCTTGACACAAAACGCTTCATAGCTGGTTTTTGCAGCAGTATACGCCGCGTTGATGGCATCTTGGTCTAGTTTGCGTGGATTTTGCTGCAATTCGTTTTGGGTGCTTTCAAATTTTTTGGTTGCACGCATGAGCTCGGCGTAGGTAGACGCCCAAGTAACGCCTTTGATTCCGGGTTTAGAACTGAAATCTTGAAGTGCGCAATTTAGGGTGAGTTTGTCTTGGGTTTGCAAAGGAAGCCAGAGTGTGCTGCCGTTTAAATCTGAGATGCGCAAGTTGTAAAGCCCGAGCCCAGGGATATTGGCAGGGAGTTCAAATGAACCGTCTTCGGCGATTTCGGTTTGGGCAACGGAAATCACACCGCGGTCGCTAGGGGCTTCTAAAAAGAGCTGCAAGCCACCAGCGCCTTGAATTTGTCCGCTGATGAAGAGGTTTTCTTCGAGTCCGTTTTTTTCGAGCTCAGAGCGATTGACATACCACATGATGAGTCCTCCAATGGCCACAAGAAGGAGAATCCAAACTAATTTTTTATTGGATTTCAAGAAGGACATTAGCTTTCAAGTTTTTGTCTGAGTAGTCCATTGGCCGCTTTAGGGTCGGCCTTGCCGCCAGAAACCTTCATGAGTTGGCCCATAAAAAACCCGATGAGTTGTTTTTCACCGCTTCTGTATCGGCTTACTTCGTCCGGATTTTGCGCAATAACGGTGTCGATGAAACTTTCGATGACCGCGCTATCTGAACTCTGGATGAGGTTAAGTCTTTCGGCGATTTCTAAAGGTGTTTCTGTGCTTTCAAAGAGCGCAGGGAACAACCTTTGGGCTGCAATGGAGTTGGATATTTTACCTTGATCGATGAGCTCAATTAAAGCAGCGATGCGCGCTGCGGCAATTGGGAAGGCGGAGATGTCCACACCTTGTTCATTGAGGTAGGATTTGATTTCGCCCATGAGCCAGTTGGCCGCTGCTTTGTAGTTTTTGGTAGTATTGATGAGCGCTTCGTAATACAGGGCCAAACCTTTTTGATCGGTGATGTTGTAGGCATCGTAATCGCTGAGTCCATACGTTTTGGTATAGCGCTCAAAAAGCGCATTAGGCAAGGCAGGCATGTCTTTGGCGATCTCCGCAATTTGGTCAGTACTGACCGTAATAGGAGGAAGGTCTGGTTCTGGGAAGTAACGGTAGTCGTTGGCAGCTTCTTTGGTACGCATCGAGATGGTGCTACCTTTTAGCGCATCAAAGGCACGGGTTTCTTGCGTCAGCGGCTCGCCGTTTTCTAGTGCTTCAATTTGGCGGGTAATTTCAAACTCAATGGCTCTTTGTACGTTGCGAATAGAGTTCATGTTTTTGACCTCTACCTTGGTTCCAAATTCTTGGGCACCTACCAAACGCACGGATACGTTGGCATCGCAGCGCATAGAACCTTCTTCCATGTTGCCATCGCAGATGTCGAGGTAGCGCAAAAGTTTGCGTACTTCTGTGAGGTAGTTGTAGGCTTCGGTAGACGAACGCAAATCGGGCTCGGAAACGATTTCGAGTAGGGGCGTTCCGGCGCGGTTGAGGTCCACAAGCGTGTCGTAGACATCGACGTCGTGGATGCTTTTGCCCGCATCTTCTTCCATGTGAATACGCGTAATTCCAATAGCTTTTTGCGTGCCGTCTTCGGTGCGGATCAGGATTTGACCACCAGTACAAATAGGAGTGGTGTCTTGGGTAATTTGATAACCTTTTGGAAGGTCTGGATAGAAATAGTTTTTGCGCGCAAAGTATTGTGCGGGTGCTATCTGACAGCCACAGGCAAGTCCGAGTCTGATGGCAAAATCGATGGTTTTGCGGTTCATGACTGGCAAGGTGCCTGGGTGGCCAAGTGTGATGGCGCTGACGTTTGTATTTGGCGCTGATCCGTAGGCGTTGAGGTCCGAAGAATAAGCTTTGGTTTGTGTCAGAAGCTGCGCATGGACTTCAAGTCCGATGACAACCTCATAACGATCTCTGAGCGTTTGTTCCATGCTGGAGTGTATTTAGATGCTGGAAATGAGTTCTTTCATGATTTGCGTCATTTTGGGCTCTTGACGGCTTGCCACTTCAATGACATCTTGGACACTTACTTTTTTGATTTTGCCCGGCACACCTAAGTCGGTGATGATCGAGATGGCAAAACAAGGAATGCTCATGTGGCGTGCAACAATGACTTCAGGTACGGTAGACATCCCAACGGCATCTGCGCCAATTGTGCGCACATATTTGTATTCAGATGGTGTTTCGAGGGTCGGGCCAGTGAGGCCTGCATAACAACCAACAGCAACGCGGATGCCTAAATCTTGGGCAATTGCAGTGGCTTTGTCGATCATTTCTTGATCGTATGGGTCGCTCATGTCGGGGAAGCGTGGGCCGAGCTCGTCGATGTTTTTACCGATCAAGGGGTTGCCAGGGAACAGGTTAATGTGGTCGTTCATGATCATGATTTCACCCACCTCAAAATCTGGATTGACACCCCCAGAAGCGTTGCTGACAAAAAGACGCTCTATGCCGAGTAGTTTCATGACGCGAACTGGAAAGGTCACTTGCTGCAGCGTGTAGCCCTCATAATAATGAAAGCGACCTTGCATCGCGACCACATTTTTGCCGCCGATGCGACCAAAGATGAGTTTACCAGAATGGCTTTCTACGGTAGAAACCGGAAAGTTCGGGATGTCTTCGTAATTGATTTCGTCGATGATTTCGATTTCCTTGACCAAACCACCTAAGCCTGTACCTAAAATGATACCAATGCTGGGTACAACGTTTGTTTTGCTTTGAATGTAGGCGGTACTTTCTTTAATTTGAGACAACATAAGCGCTAATAAATTGATTAAATGCAGGTTGATCCAACCATTGGAGCTCAAAAGTCAACAGATACCAAGGGTACTTTTGCCGGTCTTTAGCGCTCAGTAAAGATTGAATTTTGACCCAATCTTTAGCGGTTGTTACAATTGCAGAATTTGCTGTTGCAAAGGTATCAAAAAAATGATGAATTTCATTCACGTTTGCCTGTGTGTACGCGTGGTGATCAGGATAACTAATGTGTTGAATGCGCACATCTTGAGCGAAGGCTTCGTCGAGGTAACCCGGTTTGGCAATTGCACTCACCACTAAAACGTCTTGAATGTCCGCTACTGCAAGGGTGAGGCTAACAAGTGGCTTGTAGGCATATCTCGAAAAAAACACCGGAATAGGCCACTTTTGATACTGTTTGGCAAATGCAGCGGGGTCAAAGGTATCAAAGGGCGGACATTTAGTAATGATCAGTGCGTCTGCGCGCTTCAGGCCGCCTTTGTGCTCTCGCAAATTACCCGCGGGTAAAAGCACATCTTGATGCAAAGGCTGCGCATGGGTCGAAAGTACAAGGTTCAAGCCTGCCCTGACCCAGCGGTGTTGGAAGGCGTCGTCCAATAAAATGAGCGAAGCTGGTGCTGTACTTCTGAGGCGTTGAACGCCGTAATGTCTGTTTTCACAAACGGCAAATTGTGCTTGATTTTTGAACTGCTCATACAACATACAAGATTCATCGCCAACATCTTGTGGCGTTTTGCTCTCGTCGACCAAAATGAATCCGGAGGTTTTCCTGCCATAGCCACGACTCAAAACCTGGACTTGGAACTGTTCGGAAAGTTGTTCGATTAAATAGCCGACATGTGGGGATTTACCAGTGCCGCCAACGGCAATATTGCCAATGCAAATGGATTTACCGGGAATGGCTTGGGTGCGAAAAATTTGCAGCTCAAAACAGCGGTTGCGCAACCAAATCACAGCGCCGTAGATCAGCGCAAAAGGATAAAGCGCCAGCCTGCGCATCTTACTGTACGTGGTAGTCTGAGAATTCTTGCTCGTCGGCGTAGTAGTAAATGCGCACCATTGCGGTGTCGTTTAAAAAGTCGATTTTGCCAACTTCTACACGATTGATAGTCAGTCCTGTGCGTTTTTCGAGGTCTGCTTTGAGTAAGTCGTGTTTTTCTGGTTTGATGAGGTCGATGCGCTCGTAGTTGATGGTTTTGCGTGTTTCGTGCTTCATCAGCCATACATTTTCGAGAATGTACGTGAGCAAGACAACGGTGACATTAATGACCGCGACTTCCGAAATACTGAGCTCGTTGGAGGCCAAAGCGTTCACAACACTAATGCCGATGATCATAAATAAATACGTCATTTCTTTGATTTCAATGGCGTCTGTGCGGTAGCGGATGATGCCGAAAATAGCAAAGAGACCCAAGCCCATTCCAGTATCGATGTCCATTTGCATGAGGCCAAAGCACAAGAAGAAGGTGATGGTTCCGATCAAATAGTATGTGAAAAGGTAGTCTTTGCGACGCGTTTTAGTGTAGTATAAAACACGGATGAGGATGGTTAAAAAGAACAGGTTAATGCACAAACGCATGAGTAATCCGTAGAAATCTTCACTGAACCAAGTGATGGTATTTGGAGAAATGGCTTTTTTGAGGGGGAGCAGGAAAAATAGGTCAGCTAGCATGGTTGATTTTATTTAAAAAGAGGAGCTTCTTCTTGAAGCGATTGAATTTGAGTACTTCTTCACCGTAGATTTCTACACTGCCAATGCAATATTTGGAAAGGCGGTAAGGTCTGATGCGTTCCTTTTTCATGAGTTTGTAAAAAGGAGAATTGCGGTCTAGGGATTCTTGTTTGAGTTCGGCGATGACCAATTGTTTGAAATCGCGCTTGACGTCGCCCATGTGAAAATTGATGCCGAAGTCTAGGGTGAGGCGTTCTTTGCTGGTTTTAGAGACGAGGGTGATGCGCTGAAAGGCATTCCACATAGTGGGTTGCAATTGGGCATCTTCGTTGAGTTGTCGGCGCAAGAAGTCGCGCTCTTTTTCGTCCTGTAGCTCATTGAAATCATTGGTCAGGATACGGCGTTTGTCGGTGCGGCCTTTGATTTTGTGCTTGATCTCTAAAAAATGGATGTTGGACTCAACGTATTTACGGATGCGTACTTTGTAGCGGTCGGCTTTGCCGTTGTGATGATCTCGAAAAAAAGAAAAAGAAGCATCGTCAAAATAGAGGCTTTCGTAATGCGGCAACATAGTGCCCTCTACCTTGAGCGCGCGGTAATCGGCGGCTAAAATGGGCAAGAATCGGAGTAGGTCGTCTTGGCGAAAAGCAAACTTGGTGTCTACGCGGTTCATCAGGTTGACATCGGCCATTTCCCGGAGGTCAATGGGGTCAAACTGCTCGATTTCTGTTTTAATATTGCTCATCTATGTTTTCCAAAAATAACAAATTCTTAGCTGTTTGCTTACATTTGCTTCATGAAGTTCAAAATTCTCTTACTCGGCTCTGGCGAACTCGGCAAGGAGTTTGTCATTGCAGCCAAGCGCTATGGTCAGACAGTTGTGGCGGTGGATAGTTATATCGGGGCGCCTGCCATGCAAGTTGCCGATGCCTTTGAAGTCATCGATATGTTAGACGCAGCCGCGCTCGATAAGGTTGTAGCCAAGCACCAACCAGATATCATTGTTCCGGAAATTGAAGCGATCCGCACCGAACAATTTTATCAATACGAAGCGCAAGGCATCCGCGTGGTACCGAGTGCTAAGGCGGCAAATTTCACCATGAACCGCAAAGCCATCCGCGACCTCGCTGCAAAAGAAGTCGGGGTGCGCACGGCGCCGTATCGCTACGCCACGAGTTTAACTGAACTCCAAGAAGGCGTGACTTTTTGCGGCTATCCGTGTGTGGTGAAGCCCCTGATGTCTAGCTCTGGCAAAGGGCAATCTGTGATCCGCACTGCAGCCGACATCGAAAACGCCTGGAACTACGCCATGGAAGGATCTAGAGGCGACCTCAAAGAAGTCATTGTAGAGGGCTTCATTCATTTTGACTACGAAATCACACTACTCACCGTGACCCAACTAAATGGCCCCACCTTGTTTTGTGCGCCAATTGGCCACCGACAAGAGCGCGGCGATTACCAAGAAAGTTGGCAACCAATGCCCATGAATGCGGCGCACCTTGCCGAGGCACAAGATATGGCCGCAAGGGTCACTGCTGAACTCGGTGGCGCGGGCATTTGGGGCGTAGAGTTTTTCATTACCCCAGAAGGTGCTTACTTCTCAGAATTGTCTCCGCGTCCGCACGACACCGGAATGGTGACGCTGGCAGGCACGCAAAACCTGAATGAATTTGAGTTGCATGCCCGCGCTGTTTTGGGCTTGCCTATCGCTGAAATCCGTCAGGTTCAGAACGGTGCAAGCGCCGTGGTTTTGGCCACTCAAAATAGCGAAAGTGCGCCTCAGTACACCGGCCTTGATAAAGTACTCTCGGACCCGAATGCCGAAGTGCGCATTTTTGGCAAGCCCACAACTAGGCCCTACCGCCGCATGGCTGTGGCATTGGCGTTTGGCACTAAAAAAGTGGAAGATTTGGTTCAAACAGCAAAAAACCATGCGGCCAACATTCATATTGATTATGCCAAGGACAAAATGAATTAATTTCAATGATAAAACTAATGTAGACATGAGATCTTTTTTACTACTCCTTTTTTCCTTTTTGTTCACGCTTGGCGCGCGTGCCATCGAACTGCGTTATCACTTATCGATGCCGCAACCTAATTCTCATTATTTTGCCGTCAAGATCGATGTGAATAAAAACGACCAAGCCACCCAAGAGTTCAAGCTGCCGGTCTGGACGCCAGGTTCTTATTTGGTGCGCGAGTTTTCCAAAAATCTCAATCAGGTCAAGGCCATTGATGCAAATGGTAAGGCGCTAACCGTCAAGAAAAAATCAAAAAATGCTTGGGAGGTCGAGTGTGCAGATGCGGTATCTTACACCGTTTTTTATGAAGTATACGCTTTTGAGCTTTCTGTGCGCACGCCTTTTCTCGACAACACCCATGGTTTTGTGCCTGGCGCCGCGGTTTTTATGTACACCGAAAATAGCCGCAACCAACAAGGAGTGGTGAAGGTGTATCCGCATCAGTCGTTTAAAAAAGTGAGTACGGCCTTGCCAAGTGCTGATTTCAAATCAGAACCGGGCTGTCAAACGTTTGTTTTCAAAGATTACGATCAGTTGGTCGATTGCCCAATTGAGATCGGTAACCAACAAGAATTTAGTTTCACCGCTGCTGGTGTCAGACATCGGGTCGCAATGTATGGCGAGGCCAATTACGACGTTAGCCTCTTGCAACGCGACATGGCCAAAGTAGTAGAGGCCGCAACAGCTGTCTTCGGGAGCAACCCCAACCAAGATTACCTTTTTATTATTCACAATGTTTCGGACGGTCAAGGCGGCCTCGAGCACATGAATTCTTGTGTTTTGAGCGTGAGCCGTTGGTCTTACACAGGGTCGAATTACATTGGTTTCATCAACTTAGTAGCGCATGAATACTTTCATCTTTGGAATGTCAAGCGCATCCGCCCAATTGAATTAGGCCCTTTCAATTACGACCAAGAATGCTACACTTCTTTGCTTTGGGTAATGGAAGGCATCACGTCTTATTACGACGAGCTTTTGTTGCGCAGGGCTGGTTTTTACACGCCTGCTGAGTTCTTATCGAAAATGCAGTCCCAGATCAATTACGTGGAAGGTTCTCCGGGTTCGCGCGTTCAACCGGTTGCTCACGCTAGTTTTGATGCCTGGATCAAAGCCTACAGGCCAAATGAGAATTCTGGCAATACCACTATGACTTATTATTCGAGAGGAGCTGTTTTAGGCGCCGTACTCGACGCGTTCATCATTCAAAAATCAAAGGGCAAGCAAAGTTTAGATGGTTTCATGCAATTGCTCTACAACAAGTATGCGCTCGAACAAAAGCGTGGTTTTACCGAGCAAGAGTTTGAGTTGGAGCTGTCTAATTATTGTGGTGAAGACATGCGCTCGTTTTTTACCAATTATGTCAATGGCACGCAAATCATTCCGTATCAGAAGTATTTTGAACCAATGGGCATCAAAGTCATGGATCAAACCAGTACGCTTACCAATTTTGGTGCAGCCCTCGAATCCGGAGAAGTACTCAAAGTGCGCACCGTTCGCAGTGGCTCAGCGGCAGAGGATGCCGGAATCAATGTTGGCGACGAAATCCTTGCCTGCGACGGTTACAGAATCGACAAAACCGCTCTGGAGAATAAATACAATAACCTCCAGCCCGGTGCCACCCTCGAATTATTATTGGCCAGAGATGGCAAGATCTTCACGACAAAATGTGCCATGAAAACCTTCGCTAAACCTCAATTTTCACTTCAAATTAAAGATGCCAATGCGCCACTTCTTCTTTATTGGCTTCGTTAGCCTCTTCGCTACTGAGTTTATTGCTCAGCCGGTCAAGAACATTCAAATTCCGCCCGTTGCGGCCAAATATGCCTTCAACGAATGCGAGCCTTCTATTGCCATTAATCCGCGCAATCCACAAGAAATAACCGCCGGCACCGTACTGCAGGGCTACCACTTTTCGGCAGATGGCGGTCAAACCTGGAAATCAAGCGCGCTCAAAAGTCCTTTTGGTGTCTACGGCGACCCCGTTTTGCAATACGACAACAGCGGCCGCTTGTATTACTTTCACCTCAGTGATTACAGCAAAGGCAGTCACTTAGATCGCATCGTGTGTCAGGTTTCAGACCAACCGGGTCAGTTTTCAAAAGGCTCTTTTCCGAAGCCCAGCGGCACGAAAGTCCAAGACAAACATTGGGTGGTTATTGATCCCAAAACAAATGTGGTTTACATGACCTGGACGCAATTCGACGCCTATGACTCTCCGGACCCAAAAGACACCTCCATTATTGTCTTTTCAAAGTCGATGGACAGAGGAGAAAGTTGGACAGATCCCGTGAGGATCTCAAAGTTTGGTGGCGATTGCCTCGATGGCGACAACACCGTAGAGGGCGCCGTGCCTGCGCTAGGCCCCAATGGCGAACTTTATGTCTGCTGGACCGGCCCGCGCGGCATCATGTTTCAGAAATCTACCGACGGTGGCCTCACTTGGTTGGCAGAAGAACGCAAACTCGCTGACCACATCGGTGGTTGGGATATCCAAATCCCGGGCATCTACCGCGCCAACGGCCTGCCTTTTTTAATGTCGGATTTGAGCGGTGGGCCCAATACCGGAACGCTCTACCTCAATTGGTGCGACCAACGCAATGGCAGCGACAACACCGACGTCTGGTTGCTCAAATCTACCGACGGCGGCACCACTTGGTCGGCGCCGATTCAAGTCAATCAAGACAAGGGCGCCAAGCACCAATTTCTGACCTCCATGGCCATTGACCCCGTGCGCGGTGACCTCCATTTTGTGTATTACGACCGCAGGCGCTATGAAGACAACCGTACCGATGTCATTTGGACCACGAGTACCGACGGCGGCGAAACTTTTAAAGAACAGCGCATTTCCGCGCAGCCTTTTACGCCGAGCCCAATGGTTTTCTTTGGAGATTATTTAGGTATCGCGGCCTATGACGGGCGCGTGAGGCCCATCTGGCCGCGCATGGATAACGGCAAAATTTCACTTTGGGTGGCGCTCATCGACCTCGACTAAAAAATGCGCAACTTTCTTCCCACAGCTTGGCAATCGATACTAGAATACGAGCTCGAAAAGCCCTATTTTCAGGACTTAGCAAGTCGGCTCGATGAACGCTACCTCGAAAATCCCGAAGGTGTTTTTCCGGCGAAGCACCAAATTTTTAATGCGTTTGAATGGTGTTCTTGGCAAGATTTAAAGGTGGTCATTCTTGGTCAAGACCCGTATCCAACAAAAGGTCATGCCAACGGTTTGAGTTTTTCAGTGGCCTCAGACGTCAAACCGCTACCGAAAAGCTTGAACAATATTTTTAAAGAAAGGAAAACCGACCTTCAACTCCCCGATTTACCTAATGGCAATCTCGAACACTGGGCGCGGCAGGGGGTTTTATTGCTCAATTCTGTGCTCACCGTAGAAGAAGGAATGCCAGATAGCCATAAAAATTGGGGCTGGGAACAGTTTACAGACGCGGTGATTCAAAAAATTGCCACAGAAAAAGAGCAGGTGGTTTTTATATTGTGGGGCGCCAAAGCCCAGGTCAAAGCAGCATGTATTGATGCTGATAAGCACTTGATTTTGAAAGCGGTGCATCCTTCTCCTTTGGCTGCCTACCGCGGTTTTTTTGGCTGCAAGCACTTCAGTAAAACAAATGCGTTTTTACGCAAGGTGGGCGCGCGCGAAATTCAATGGTAATTGCGTACCTTTGCACAGATGATTCAAAACGATTTATTTCTACGCGCGCACCGTGGCGAGGCCATCGAGCGCTATCCAGTATGGCTCATGCGTCAGGCAGGCCGAATCCTCCCCGAATACCGCGCCGTCAGAGCCAAATTATCGGGTTTTAAAGAACTCGTCGAGACGCCCGAATTCGCTACTGAAGTCACGATCCAACCCGTTGATTTACTCGGTGTAGACGCCGCTATAATCTTCTCGGATATTTTAGTGATTCCAGAAGCCATGGGCTTGCCGTATCAAATGATCGAGCAAAAAGGACCTTGGTTTGAAAACACCATTCGCACCCAAGCACAGCTCGATCAGCTCGACGCCGTTGTAGACGTCCAAGACCGCCTGTGGTATGTTTTTGAAGCCTTAAAGCAAACCAAAGCCGGTTTAGGCGGTCGCGTGCCACTTATCGGTTTTGCCGGCGCTCCCTGGACCATTCTCTGCTATATGGTAGAAGGCCATGGTTCCAAAACTTTCAGTGAATCCAGAAAATTACTCTATACCCAACCGTTGCTCGCGCACCAACTTTTGCAACGCATCACCGACGTCACCATCGCCTACTTAAAAGGGCAAATTGCCGCCGGAGCCGATGCGCTACAACTTTTCGATTCTTGGGCTGGTATCCTCGGCGAAGACCAATACCGCGAATTCGGTTTGCGTTACATCCAACAAATTTGTGCGGCCCTACAAGAGGTTCCGCTCACTGTCTTCTCTAAAGGTGCAATTGCCTCTTTGCCAGAAATCGCGCAATTGCCCTGCACCACAATCGGCCTCGACTGGAATATGTCTGTACCTGTGGCACGAAGTTTGGTTCAGGAGCAAAAGACTTTGCAAGGCAATTTAGATCCTTGTGTACTCTATGGCAGCGCACAATCGATCGAGCAAGAAACCAAAAAAATGCTCAATTCCTTTAAAAGTCAAAGACATATTGTAAATTTGGGTCACGGAGTCTATCCCGATATTGATCCAGAAATGGTCAAAGTATTTATAAATACCGTTAAAAACTATGAAATTACAAACCACGCCAATTCGTAGCATTTTAGTTGCTTGTTCAATTCTAGCCCTCTCACAAGGTGCTTTTGCTCAAAAAGGCAAAAAAACCAATGAGAAAGAAATCGTCAACATTACTTTTGAAGGCGCTTCCGAAGACCTCACCGAACTCAATGGAATAGATGCAGCCGGAAAGGGCATTAGCTCACCAACCGAACTCAAAGCAGATTTATTTTCAAAATCCGCAACAGGCGATATCGGTATTCCTGTCAATATTTACGGTTCTGAAGAGCCAACAACTGAAAACGGCGGAAACGTCTATGCAGGTATCGTTGCCTACAAACCAGGTAAACTCGCAGGTGAGCGCTCTTACATCACCATTCAGTTGATGCAAGGCAAAGAACCTGTCACCCTCAAAAAAGGCCTCACCTATTGCATTGAATACGCGGTTTCACTCAGTGAGTCTTCTAAATTTGCTTGCAACAACCTCGGTGCTTATCTTTCTAAAGATGCGCCAGGAAACGGCGAGGCTGGTGCTATTTACATGGCTGGTGACCACGTCATGAAAGCACAACTCAATAAGGTATACAATGGTTTCTTCGGTTGGGAGAAAGTTTGCAATACGTATACGGCTAAAGGCGATGAAAAATACATCACCATCGGCAACTTCGACCTCAACGACAAAACACAATTTCAAGCGGTCAAAAAACCAAAAGATGCAGAAGCTGATCCACTCACACATGCCTACTACTACATCGACAACATTATCGTTCGTTTGGTAGACAGCCCAACGGAGTGTGCTTGCTTCAATGCCAAGCCACCAAAAATTGAAGATGGTTTCTCTACATTAGTTTTTGACAAAACGCCAGAAATCAACGACAAAATGAACACCGAAAAGAAGATTGCTGCCCAAACCATTTATTTCCGTGCGGGTAAAACTTCTTTAACAGAAAATGCACGTGTGAACCTCGATTTCATCATTGCTCAAATGAACGCCAACGCGGCCATGAAACTAGAAGTTGAAGGTCACAACGACGGTCTAGAAATTAAAGCCGGTGCCGAAAACGAAGACTACCTCGACATGGACCGCAAGCGCGTGGCAGCAGCAGTGAAGTACTTGACCAACAACGGCATTGCCGAAGAGCGCATCGTGAAGTCTTATAAATCAGACACCATGCCAAGTGCTGAAATCAGCGAAGACGACGACCAAGAAGTCAAAGACGCTAAAAACCGCAGGGTTGAATTCAGGGTCAAGCTCTAAAATAAAATATAGAGCTCCCAAGCTCAATTTGATAACACAAAAAAACCGCAGGACTCCTGCGGTTTTTTTATTGCATATACATTTTGGCTAAAATCAACCCTTTATTTTTCAAAAGGTCTAGTAAATAAGAAGCTTAACTTAAATTCTTTAAGAAGGGATAAAGTCTTTGTGTCGGCAAACCCATGACGTTGGTATATGAACCGCGTATTTCTACGACGCCGATATGACCAATCCAGTCCTGAATGCCGTAAGAACCCGCTTTGTCCATCGCCTCGTGCTGTTCCACATAATGAAGGATATCTGCCAACTTGAGTTCTTGGAAGCGCACTGTAGTGCAATCTACGAGTTGATGTTCACCTTGCTCGTCTTTAATGACGACTCCAGTATACACTTCATGGCTTTGCCCCGATAATTTCTGGATCATTTCAATGGCCGCGGCCTTGCTCGTTGGCTTGCCTAAAACTTCACCGTTTAGGTACACGATGGTATCTGCACAAATGAGTCTTTCTCCTTGGGCGAGTTGTGGCCAAATGGCAGCAATTTTCTTTCGACAAATAGATAATACCAATTCTTCTGGGCCTAACGAAGGGTCGAAAGATTCATCGGCATCGGCGGTGAGCACTCGAAAATCAAATCCGAGTTCGGTGAGCAAAGCTTTTCTTCTTGGCGAGGCGGATCCGAGTACGAGTTGCATCTTAAAAATATAGACAAGTCAGACCTAAAATCAGGGCAATGGTGGGTAGCCAGCGCATATACTTAGCGAGCATGTTTGGCGCAAGAAAATAAGCTGCAAAACCCACTAAAAAGAAACCCTCGAGCAGACTCAAAATAGCTGTACTATACAAGCTCGGTAGCGAAAAATCTGAAATCAGTTTGAGTATGAGAAAAAATACCGCAGGGAGCTGGAGAATGAGTAGCGCTAAGAGTGTTGCTTTTTGCGTGCCAATTTGACGCGGAATAGTGTGTGCATCGATGAGGCTGTCGCCAGGAATATCGCGGATGTCTTTGATGATTTCTCTGCTCAGGTTGATGAAAAATGCGCAGATGGCCACAAAATAAATGAAGCGGTAATCCAAGAACGTAGACCAAGTTTCTTCTTGAAAAGAGGAGAAGCGGCTGTGGCGCTCATTGAGTACCTGAAAAAACCAGCTCGACAAAAACAAGACCAACCCGGGCAAGGCTGCAAGTATAACGATACCCAAGACCAATTTGCGTTTCCAGTAGGCACTGTAAAACCAAAGTAAATTGATGCTCAATAAGTGCACAAAGACAAAAAGAAGGGTGTCGTAGTGCCAAGATAGGATGACGGCCATCAAGAAACCAAGGATGTTCAGGATCCAGTTGGCTAAGATTGCCCAGCGCTTGGCCATATATTTGGTGAGTACGAGCGCATCGGGTTTGTTGATGCGGTCAGCCTTGAGGTCAAAGTAGTCATTGATGATGTGTCCGGCTGCAGCGATGATCAGGGTAGAACAGATCAAAAGTCCATAATGGAAGGGATGAAAGTCAATGACAACATAAGGGTTTTGCTTGTGCAGAAAATATGCTACGCCAAGCATGGCAAATAAAATTGCCAAAAGGTTTTTGACGCGAATGAGTCTTAAGAATGGGATCATGGTACTATTTTATAACAGGTTCTGCGGTTTTTCTGATGCGCGGCCTCGATTTGTGCAGCTTCGCTTAAATTGGCAATAGCGGCATTACTGACGATTGGTTGGGTAGCGCCATAGCCTTTGAACGTGAGTCGGCTAGCAGCTATGCCTTCTTGGATTAAAAATTCATAAACAGCTTTGGCGCGTGCCTCGGATAGAAGTAAGTTCTTTACTGCATCGCCGCGGCTATCTGTGTGGCCTTGGATTTCTATTTTGAGTTGTGGGTTTTTGAGCAAGTAGTTGCTGAGGTTGAGCAGTTCCACTTTTGATTCTGGCCTGAGGGTGGCTTTGCCGAGGTCAAAAAAGACGTTATTGAGGACGTTTTCTGCCGTTGAGCTCAGCGGATTGAGCGGCATGTCGAGCAGGTAACTTTTTGCGCCTGAAAGGTTCGTTAAGTCAAAATTGAGTGAAAAAGGATGGTAGCCCGGATGATTGACTAGCACCGCATAACTCTGATTGACGGGCAAAGGCAGTGTGATTTTACCGTCAAAAGCATCGGCCCAACCGTCGAATACTTTTTGCCCTGAGGAAAGATCTGTGAGCTCAACATGTGCCGCGAGTTTCTTATTACTCGTGACGTCAAAAGCGGTGCCTTCAAAGTAAAAGGTTTGAACGGCTTGCAATTCCGAAGGGAGTTCAAATGTGTAGATGTCTAGCCCTCCGTATCCACCTTGTCGGTCGGAGGCAAAAAAGGCGATGTCTCCTTGTGCAGAAACGAGTAAGGAATTTTCATCGAAGCGCGTATTGATCGGATAACCAAGATTGACGGGTTTGCTCCAGTTGCCTTTGGCATCTTTTCTACTCATAAATAAGTCAGAGCCGCCAAGGCCGATGTGGCCGCGCGAGGCAAAGTAGAGGGTCGTGCCATCCGGATGGATCTGAACAGATTCTTCGTTAGAAGCCGTATTGATGACATTAGGCAGTCTTTGCGCTTCAGACCAAGTTCCGTTTTCAAGCAAGTAAGCAACGTAAATATCGCTATTGGCTCTCCCTTCTCTGGTTCTGACTGCGCGAATAAAATAAAGTGTCTGCCCATCTGCACTCAAAGAAGGTTGCGTCTCCCAATTGGCCGTATTGACACTTCCCGGTAAATTGACCGGGGTAGACCAACGTCCTTTGACTTTTTGGGTAATGAAAAGGTCACAAGATCCTTTTCCGGTGCGGTTGTCTCCGTAATTCGTGCCGGATGGATCTGTGCAAGCCACAAAAATGATGGTCTTGCCATCGCCGGATATTGTAGGGGCACCTTCATTCCAAGAGGTGTTGATATTACGCGGCATAGGGGTAGAAAGCTCCCAATGGGATGAATTAGCACTCCAATTAGAAATGTAGAAATCTTCTTGTTCATCGTTGGCGCCCATTTCGTTGACGTGTGGTAATCTTCTGGTAAAGAGTAAGTTTTGACCATCAACAGTCAAAGTAGGGTAGTATTCGGGGTAGGGCGTATTGATGCCCTCGCCAACATTGCGCGGTTCAAAGGCTCTCGGATTATTGATAGCTGCAATTGAAAATTCGGCGCTCGCTTTGATTTGATAAGCTTGTGCTTGAAATTTTTCGTTGGCATTCGGATTTCTTAAATAGATGTCGATGGTTTGTTGCGCCTCTTTGTAGTTGCCAATGGTGAGTTGACAAATGGCCAGAAAAAAATGGGTATTGCCACTGATGCTGTGGGTGGGGTCTATTTCTAATGCTTTTTGATAAGAGACTGCTGCATCTGCGTATTTACGCTGGTACTCAAAAAATTCAGCTTTCAGTAAGTAAGCCTCCCAGAAGTTGGGGTCTTTGGTGAGCGCGGCATTCAAGAGCACAATACCTTGCTCATAGTTGGGTGCGCCAGTTTGCGGATTGCGTTTTTCGGTAGGTGCTTTTTGGGCAGCTTCGAAGAGCTTGATGGCTTTTTTACTCGTGCTCGAGTAGGGAAATTGTGCAAAAACCGTTTGAAGCGCAAAGAAAAAAATAAAGAGCAATAACTGTTTAAACCTCATGGAATCTGCATGTATTTATGCGTCTGTAACGAGATTTTCCAGTTTTTGTTGCGTTTGATGTAGTCGATGATGAGGGGCAGAAAGCGCTCTTGCTTTTCCCATTCGGTTTGGAGGTAGCGTTCACAAGAAGCGGAAACCTTGGCGGCGTGTTGTTCTGCCCATTCGAAATCTGAAGGGTGGGCAATGACCACTTTGAGTTCTTGGGCCAATGTGTAGGCTTCGGCAATGGGCGCTTTGAATTTTTTGGGTGAGAAGCAATACCAATCTATTTGCCCTCTGAGTGGGTGCACGCCGGCCGTTTCGATGGCAATTTCATAACCCTTGGCATGGAGGGCGCTGGTGAGTTCAGTAAGGTTGTGCATGGTGGGTTCTCCACCGGTAATGACTACAAAATCTGTAGGTGTTTGCCCTACAGCTGCGACGATGTTTTCAATGGTGAGGTACTGATTGGGTGAGATGTCCCAGCTTTCTTTGACATCGCACCACACGCAGCCTACATCACAGCCCGCCAAACGAATAAAATAGGCTGCTCTTCCGCTGTGCTTGCCTTCGCCTTGAAGGGTGTAAAAATGCTCCATCACGGGCAAGGTTGACTTTTGAATCATTTGGTAAAGTTACCTAAAATGTTAAATTTGTTGTAAATCATTCACATGAAAGCACCCTTACTATCCGTAATCTTACTGACTACAACCCTACATGCACAGCAAATTGGTAATGCCGGATTCGAAAACTGGGACAACCTGGGTTCAAATCAAGAGGAGCCCACCAATTGGTCTTCTTTCAAAACGGCAACGGGTAGTTTTGCGACTTTTGCATCTAAGCAAGTCGAGCGCTCCACTAACGTACGCCCGGGCGCTACAGGGAGCTATTGTACTAGAATTTGATCCAAGAGTACTTTGGGAATTATAGCCAATGGTGTCGTCACAACTGGTCGCATGAATATGGGGAGCTCCAACTTAAGCAGCCCAGACAACTATAATTATACGGTATTGAACGACGCTGCTTTTTCAGAGGCACTTACGCTGGCCCCGGATTCCATCGTTTTTTGGGCGCGTTACACCGCTGCAGCAACACAAAAAGCAGGCATGCACGCCGTAATTCACGATCAATTTTCGGTGCAAGATCCGATTAACGCGGCCTCAGAACCATTCGTAGTTGCCGACGCCGATTTTCAATTCTCCCCAACAAATAACAATTGGGTGCGTTTTTCCGTTCCATTTAACTACACGGTCAATACCGGCTTGGCGCCTAAATTTATCCTTCTAACCTTCACCACCAATCATATCCCCGGCGGCGGTAGTGCCAATGATGAGGTGCTTATAGACGACGTTGAATTGATATATAATCTTGTAGGAATTCAGGCTCAAAATGAACATCAAGGCCTACTTATTTCAATCGATGAAAATAAGCTGGTATTGATTGAAGGTTCTTCCCCTCAAGAAGAAGTGGAGATTTATAAGTTGTCGGGACAGTTGCTGCAACAAACGACCGTTTCACAAATTAACGGAACGGCGCTTCCATCTGGATTTTACATCATCCGTTGCGCGGGAACAGGTGCAAAAATTTATGTGCCTTAGTTGGTCTTGAGGTAGTGGCGTAGCCAATTCATGGCGCTCAATGTGGTCATTTCCAAGTTGCGTTCGCGGTTGTCGCCAAACTGAAATCGCTGTGCAACTGTACCGTTGGGGCCACTTAGACCAATCCAGACCAAACCGACAGGTTTTTCAGCACTGCCGCCTGTTGGCCCAGCTACTCCGGTTGTCGATAGACAATAATCAACGCCTAAAAGCCGGCGTCCGTTGGCTGCCATTTCTAATGCAACTGCTTCACTGACGGCGCCATGTTGCCTCAAAACTTCTGCATTTACTTCTGCAATTTTGACCTTGAGTTCGTTAGAGTAAGTGAGCAAGGCACCTTGGTAATAGGCCGATGCGCCAGAAATGCGCGCGATGTGCTGCGCCAATAAACCTGCCGTACAGCTCTCTACGGTGCCTATAGTGGCGTTTTTAGCTAAAAGTTGTTGTCCAAGTGCTGCTTCAAGTGTGGTTTCGCCGTATCCAAAAATATGCGCGGGAATACGCTCTTCTAACTCCGAAAAAAAGCGATCGATGAGCGCGGCGTTTTCGTCCCCGGTATAGGAACTCAGGCGTAGCTTCACGATACCCGGTGCAGGAAGATAGGCCAAGCCCAAACCTGCAGCCCTCACGCGGTCCTCCCAGTCGGCAATTTGATCGGCTAAAAAGGACTCTCCAATACCTTGCGTATGCATGGTTTTGTGGTAGAGCGTTGCACCTACAAAAAGCTTTTCAAGTAAAGGAAAGGCTTCTTCGGTCATGATGGTTTTCATTTCGTAGGGAACGCCTGGTAAAGAGATGAAAATGACCTTTTTGTGCTCAAACCACATGCCTGCAGCAGTGCCGCGGCGGTTTTTGAGAATGGTCGCTTTCGTGGGCAAAGCCGCTTGTTGTACATTGACCTCTAGCATGGGTTTATTGCGGCTGGCAAAGAAATCTTCAATTTGCGCCAGAGTGGCCGGATGTATTTCCAGCGGGCTGTCAAAATAGCGGGCTAAAGTATATTTGGTGAGGTCGTCTTTAGTTGGGCCGAGCCCACCAGTTATGATCACGCAATTGGTGTTGGGCATGATGCCATCTAAAGCCGCGACAATTGCCTGAGGTTCGTCGGCAATGGTGAGGCTGCGCTGCACGCGAAATCCTCTGTTGGCCATTTCTTGTCCGATCCAGGCAGCATTTGTATTGATGGTTTGTCCAATGAGTAATTCGTCGCCAATGGCAAGTACTTCTACTTTCATGCTTTTTTGAATTTGGCGATCGCTTCGATGTGGCCAGTGTGTGGAAATTGATCGACGAGCGCATACTTTTCGAGCACATAACCCGCTTGGGCAAGGGTATTGGCATCTCGGGCTTGTGTAGACGGGTTGCAGCTGATGTACACAATGCTGTCGGCATCGAGTGCAATTACTTTTTGGAGGGTTTTGGGCGCAATACCAGCGCGCGGGGGATCGAGCATAATGCGCTTGATTTTTCCTTGAAAATCGGGATATTCTTTGAGGAATTTACCGACGTCTGCCGCATAAAACGCTACGCTGTGGATGCCGTTTTTTTCTGCATTTTGCTTGGCGTCTTCGATGGCTTTTTCGACGATATCTACGCCAATAATGCGGACATCGGGGTTGCGTTTAGCCATCAGTTGGCCAATAGTGCCGGTACCACAGAACAGGTCCATAGCGATATCTCCGGGCTCAAAAGCGTCTTCGAAGAGGTAGTCGAGGGCTTTGTCGTAGAGGAGTTCTGCACAAGATGGATTGGTCTGAAAAAAACTCTCCATGCTGATCTGAAAACGCAAACCAGCGAGTTCTTCTTCAATGACTGCTTGCCCAAAAATGAGTTGTGAATGACCGTTCTCTATTTTGGCGCGGTCGGCGACGTTGTCGTTGATGGTGTGCCAAAGCCCAGCTATTCTGCCGGGATGCAGCGCTTGTAAGAAAGTAGCAAAAGCTTGCACATCAAAGTGTTCAATTCCTTCATTTGAAGTGACTAAATTGATGAGCAGTTGGTCGTTGAGAAAGGACTTGCGCACTACAATATGGCGAAAGAAGCCCTTTTTTTGAGGTGGATGCCAAGCTGGAAGGCCCGTTTTCTGCAGAAAGCTGCGCAGTTCTTTGAGTTGGGTTTCCCATTGTTCATCAAAAAGTCCGCTTGCTTTATTGAGGCTCTCGACTTTCCACCAAGTTCCGCGGCGTTTGAAGCCTAGAGCAAAGGCGTCGTCGAGTTCTTGATTGGTGTCGAGGTCGTGCTCAATACAAGAAAAGCTGTACTCCATTTTATTGCGGTAGTGGTAGTGCTGAGGCGACGAAATGAACGCATCAAATTTATCGTTGACGTCGCTGAGCCCACTGAGTTTGGAAAAAGTAGTCAGGGTACTTTCTTGCTTGTACTTTTCTTGAATCGCTACTGGTACATGAATGTACGGGCCTCCAGAAATTTCTTGAAAATTAGAGATGGTTTCGCTATCGCCACGCTGGAGTACCTCTAGCAATTTGGCTTCGGCAAAAGTTTTGCGTTTGGTTTCAATTTTGGCCCGAACGAGCTGACCCGGAAAGGCGTTGTCTACAAAAATGACAAAAGGGCCTTTGTCGGTTTGAATTCTTGCGATGCCTCGGCCTCCAAATGCGTAGTCTACTATCTGAAGGTCGATTTCTTGAGCGCGTTGTAAGATCATATCATGCCGCGAATTACGCCGTTTTCTGCTGTTTGTATAAAGCCGATGATTTCTGCCCGAAGTGGGCTTTCTGGCATGGTGTCTTCGACGATTTTAATACCTTTTGACACGTTGCTGTTTTGCACATAAAGAATGCGATAGATGTCTTCGATTTCGCGGACTTGCTCTTCGCTAAAGCCGCGTCTTCTGAGGCCTACGGAGTTAACACCTGCAAAAGATAGCGGTTCTCTTGCTGCTTTCACATAGGGCGGAACGTCTTTTCGGATCAAAGAAGCGCCGCCAATGAAGGCGTGCTTGCCAATATGTGTAAATTGTTGAGCGGCAGCCTTGCCTTCTAGAATAGCCCAGTCGTCTATGGTGACATGGCCGGAAAGACCGGTGTAACTCGCGAGGATCACGTTGTTGCCGATTTGGCAATCGTGGGCGATGTGCACGTAGGTCATCAGCAAGCAGTTGTCGCCGATGGTTGTTTTGAGTTTGTCGTTGGTGCCGCGGTGAATGGTGACGCACTCTCGGATTTTGGTATTGTTGCCGATTTCTACGGTCGTATATTCGTTACCGAACTTGAGGTCTTGCGGAATCACGCCGACGCTAGCGCCAGGGAACACATCGCAGTCTTCACCAATGCGCGTACCGGGATACAGCACCGCGTTAGAGTGGATGTGGCAGCCATTGCCAATAATGACATCAGGATGAATGACGGCAAAAGGATCAATGCGCACATTTTGACCAATTTGCGCATCTAGAGAGACAGAGGCGAGGTTGGAAATCATTCGGCTTTGTCTTTGATGATTTGTGCAAGCATGCTCGCTTCCGAAACGACCTTTCCGTTCACATAGGCTGTGCCGCTCATTTCGACGAGGCCACGGCGAATAGGTGAGTTGAGAACGAGTTCAAACACGACGGTATCGCCCGGAACAACTTTTTGCTTGAAGCGGACGTTGTCGATTTTCATGAAATAGGTCGAGTATAAATGCGGATCCTCTACTTGAGAAAGCGCATAGATTCCGCCCACCTGTGCCATTGCTTCAATTTGCAATACGCCCGGAAATACGGGGTTACCAGGAAAATGCCCTGTGAAAATCGGCTCGTTCATGGTGATGTTCTTGACGCCAATAATTGAGGTAGGATGTATTTCCATGATTTTGTCCACCATCAAGAAAGGGTAGCGATGCGGCAGCATTTGCTCGATGTCTTGGGTGGTGTAGAGCGGATCTTTGGTGAGGTCGAACACGCGACCTGCAAGTTGTTGTTTCTTGATTTGATCCTTGAGTACTTTGGCAAAACGAACGTTGCCCGAGTGGCCGGGTCTTGCAGCTAAAATATGTGCCTTGATGGGTTTGCCAACGAGCGCGAGGTCACCGACGATGTCTAGCAATTTGTGGCGGGCAGGTTCGTTTTCGCACTGCAACTTACTGGAGTTGAGTACGCCAATGCTGTCTGGGCTCACTTGTAATTTTTCTTTGCCCAAAAGCTCTGCGAGCGCATCGAGTTCTGTCTGGCTGATGTCTGCGCGGTCTACGAGGACAATAGCGTTGTCTAGGTCGCCTCCTTTAATGAGGTTGTTTTTGGCCAGATATTCGAGCTCGCGAAGGAAAACAAAGGTGCGGCAATGTGCAATTTCTTTGTTGAATTCGCCGATATTGTACATGCTGGCGTGTTGGGTGCCGAGTACGGGTGAATTGTAATCGACCATGACGGTGAGGCGGTATTCTTTGTCTGGAATGGCCAGAAATTCAATGCCTTTGTCGAGATCCTCCCAAGGAATGTTTTCGTTGAGTTCAAAGTAGTCGCGAACAGCGTCTTGGTCTTGGTAGCCCATTGCTTCAATTGCCTGCACGAAAGGCAGCGCGCTGCCATCCATGATCGGAATTTCGGGGCCGTCTAGCTTGATGAGTGCGTTGTCTACTTGGCAACCGTAAAGCGCTGCAAGCACGTGTTCTGTAGTGTAGACGCGCGCGCCGTGTTGTTCTAAGGTTGTGCCGCGGTCTGTAGCAACGACGTAATCGACATCGGCTTTGATGATGGGTTGGTTTTCGAGGTCGGTGCGCTGAAATTTATAACCGTGATTGGCTGGTGCAGGGCAAATTTCTAAGCGTACTTTTTCACCGGTATGTAAACCGACTCCTTCAAATACGAGGGAATCTTTGATGGTGCGTTGTTGTTCTGTCATGCTTCTTTGTTTTTGAGCAGCTCTTTGAGTTTGTTTTCTAAATCTTGTATTTTGGTAATGAGCCCTGGCAATCTGCGAAAGCCAATATGAGAGCGCTTGTAGTCGTTAATGGGAATAGCCGGTGTGCCCATGAGGGTGTCGGCTTTTTTGACGCTTGATGGAATACCTGATTGGGCTACAATTTTGGTGTGGTCTGCAACGGTGAGGTGGCCTGCGATACCCGTTTGGCCGCCGATCATGACGTGCTTGCCGATTTTAGCTGAACCAGCTATGCCTACCTGAGCAGCCATTGCGGTATGCTGATCGACATCTACGTTGTGCGCAATCTGACAAAGGTTGTCTATTTTGACGCCTTTGCGAATGAAAGTAGAACCCATGGTGGCGCGGTCTATACTGCAGTTGGAACCGATTTCGACGTCGTCTTCAATAACGACATTGCCAATCTGTGGAATTTTGCTGTACACGCCGTTTTCGTCTGGAGCAAAACCAAAGCCGTCCGAACCAATGACTGCACCGGCATGTATGATGCAGCGCCCCCCGATCTGACATGCTTTGTAAACGTTTACCGAGGGGTAAATGGTTGTGTTTTCGCCAACCGTCACATTTTCTTGAAGGACAACATGAGGATGAATTTGACAGTTGTCGGCTATTTTGACGTTCGCGCCGATGTAAGCAAAAGCGCCGATGTAGACATTCGCTCCGATCTGCGCGCTGTCGTGAATAAAGCAAGGTTGTTCAATGACGGCCTCATTTTTATTCATGCTGTCGTAGAGTGCCAACAATTGCGCAAAACATGCGTAAGCGTCGGCAACTTTAATGAGCGTCAGCGCAGCGGGGAGTGCTTTTTGAGCTGTAAAAGTGTTGTTGACAATGCAAATACTAGAGCCAGTAGTGTAGATGAACGGCTCGTACTTGGGGTTGGAAAGAAAACTGAGCGCGCCTTCTTGGCCTTCTTCAATTTTGGCTAAGGCGCTTACCTTGGCGTCGGGATTGCCGATGACTTCTCCGTTTAATAAACCAGCAATCTGCGCTGCAGTGAATTCCATAATTCAAAGTTAAAAATTCAGATAGAAGCAACGGCGCAGATTTGCCGAACTTTTAAACAATTTTTTGGCAAAAAATGTGAATTGTACTAAAAGTGGAGGAGTTCTTCGCTGAGGCTGTAAACTTTGATCTTGTCTTTGTACCAAATGCAAGCTGCCGTAACCTGAAGCTTAGGGCGCAGTGTTGGTCGAAATTTAAAGACATGAACTGGTCTTGGTTGTTCCTTTAGCCTAGATTTTTGATAATCGAAAGCGCCGTTCAAGAGTTGTTTTTGCAATTGAAGATCACTGCTGATGCCAAGGTCACGAAGGTGTTCTTTTAATGCTGGGCTGTCTTCTGAATACACTAAATGTTTGTTTTTTGGTGCATGCACAATCAATCCTGCATATTCGCTTGGTTTTATTTTACGGAGGGCTTTGACGTTTTTTACAAATGGAATAAATTCTACGACGAAACTTTCGTCTGTCATGCGCGCAAGGCAATGTGCTTCTTTGTTTTTACCGTCTGAAAAGGTGACATCGTAAACTTTATGGCGACCACTGCGGATGCTTTTGGTAAAGGAGATGTCTGCATCTTGCATGAGGCGGTAAAACTTGGCGTCGTTGAGCTTGTGGAGCTTATAAAACGTCTTGATGGTCACCTGATCGATGATCCAAATGCGTTTATTGATGGCGTCTTTGACGCGGTTTTCAGGCATCCAGCTACAGCCGCGGGTATTGTATATACCGAAAGTAAGGATGAGGCCGAGTCCGAAACCTAGGCCGTAATAACGAAGTCTTCTCCAGAATGATTCCATGGCATAAAAAAAGGGAGCGAACTCCCTTTGATGATTTTTACATGAGTGCTTCGAGCTTCTCAGCTAGTGTTGCTTTTGGAACAGCACCAACAGATTTGTCGACAACCTCACCGTTTTTGATAAATAAGATCGTTGGAATAGAGCGCACGCCAAACTGAGCAGAAACGCCCATGTTGTGGTCTACGTTTACTTTGCCGATGAGTGCTTTTCCTTCATACTCATGAGCCATTTCTTCGATCACCGGACCAATCATGCGGCAAGGACCACACCATTCTGCCCAGAAATCAATAATGACTGGAATTTCTGATTTCATGACGAGCTCGTCGAAGTTTTGGTCTGTAATTTCTACTGCCATTTTATATTTTT
>JBEEKN010000011.1:0-51327 GCA_041168605.1 Bacteroidota bacterium
TAAGTATTAATTGCGCCCCCATTTTGATGACAAAACTACAATAACACCACCTTACAAAACAAATTTAAAACACTGTTTTTCAGTACTATTATGTACCAAAATGTACTCACACCCGTTACCACTTTTTTGATTTTCAAAAGTGGTCACCAGATTGCAACCCAGTTGGGGTACAAAATGGTACATTTTAGGACATTAAAGAACAAAAAAAAGCGTGTAAACTCAGTGTTTACACGCTTTGGTACATTTTGGTATTGTTACCTGGCGGAGAGTGAGGGATTCGAACCCCCGGAACCTCTCGGTTCAACAGTTTTCAAGACTGCCGCAATCGACCACTCTGCCAACTCTCCGTGGCAAAAGTAGTAAAAGTTCGGGTTTTGGCAAGGGGTTTTTGAAGATTTGGTGAAGATTTTTTGAAATTAGTTGAACTTCCAGGCTTCGTCTTGGCCGATGCCTTTGAAAATGAAGGGTTTGTATTTTTCGATGCGAGCACTGCGGGTGGCACTTTGTTTGGCGTCGTTGAAGTGGCGCAAATAGTTTTTCTGGCGGCCGGGTGTGAGGGCGCGAAAAGCCGCTTCGAATTCGGGAGAAGCTTCGAACTGGGTTTGTAATTCTGCTGGAACAGGGAATTCGCTTGCGGGCTTGGGTTGGAGCTTGAGGCCGGCTTTTTCGACTTCGAGGGCTTCGAATAAATAAGAACGGATCTCGTCTTGCTTTTCGAGAATTTGCGCGAGGTTGGTGAAGCGCAATAAGCGAAAGGTTTGTGCGGTTTCGGAGGGTGCCACGAGCATTTGGTGGGTGTCGGCTAAAAGCGGGCCTTTGAAGAAAGAAAAGCCGCAGTTGTCTTTGAAGCTGAAAATCATGACAACATTCTTTTCTTTGTAGCTGTAGCAGGGTGCGCCCCACTTCATGGTTTCTTCTTCAAATACTGATAATGCGATGCTGCGCAGGGCTTCAATTTCAGCTGCGTAAACCCTTACGGTACAGGCGTCGGTGGCGAATTTGGAGCAGCGACCACAGCCGTCTGTTAGGAAAACATCGATGGATTTTGTCATTTTCATGGATCAAAAATACAATTTCTGATAGCTGTTGCAAAGGTCTTGGCTATATTTGCAGCATGAAATTAAAGCAGGTACCACTAGACCAACTCAACGCCTTGAATCCGGGCACCCTCATGGAAGCACTCGATATTTCTTACCTCGAGGTAGGCGATGATTTTGTGAAGGCCAGTATGCCGGTAAATGAGCGCACCAAGCAGCCGATGGGCCTATTGCACGGTGGCGCGAGTGCTGCTTTGATGGAAACCGTTGGGTCTTTGGGTTCTGTTTTGTTGATAGACCCCCTCACCCATTATTCAGTTGGTTTGGATATTTCAGCAAATCATGTTGGTGCGGTGCGCGAAGGACAGGTGATTGCTACTGCCAAACTGATCCATGCGGGGCGCAAAACGCATCTTTGGAATATTGAAGTGAGAGAAGCGCAAAGTGAGCGACTCATCTGCCACGGCAAGCACACCGTTATGGTACTCCCCAAAGAAGATTAACATGCTGTACTATCGCTTTCCAGGAGAAGATTTAAAGTGCCTTGAGGGCAATTTTTTGAAAACAGAAAGCATTGAGGGTCATGAATTTGTCATTACTGACTTCAAGCAAGAAAATAAATACTATTGGGCTGAAAACGCCCCGTCTGCACAACACCAAACCAGCGTTCCTTTTTGCATCGAAAAGGCAGACTACCTCTTGCAAGCCACGCAAGTAATTGCCGACCTCACACGCGGTTTGGCTGACAAAATTGTTTTGTCGAGGGTGAAAAAAGCAAGCCAAGCACTTACTGATCCGAAAGTATTGTTTGAACAGCTTTTGCAGCATTACCCCAACGCCCTGATTTATTATTTTCACGACACGAGCCTTGGCACCTGGATGGGTGCGAGCCCTGAAATATTAATGGAGCGCACGCCAACGCATTGGCGCACAATGGCGCTTGCGGGTACCAAAGCAGCTGGCGAGGAGCGCGACTTCACTTCTAAGGAATACAACGAGCACGCCATGGTCACGGAGTTTATTGAAGGACAGCTGCGGCAAATTCCGGGGGCAGCCGTTCAGGTTTCTGAACTTTCCACCTACAGCCCTGGGCCGGTGACGCACTTGTTACAAGAACTCAAATGGCAAATGCCACAAAGTGTACTACCGCTTTTACTCAAGCACCTCCACCCTACACCTGCCGTTGCGGGCTTGCCCAAAAAAGTGGCGCAGCAATACCTCGGTGTGATCGAAAGCCACGAGCGCAGGTTCTATACCGGCATTATTGGCAGAAGTACGGCTGGTGCTGAAAAACTGTATGTGAATCTGCGCTGTGCAGAGGTTTGCAACCACACGCTTTATTGTTATGTAGGCGGTGGCTTTACGCCAGATTCAGTGCCCGAACTCGAATGGGAAGAAACCGAAAATAAAAGCCAAACTTTGTTAAGGCTGCTTTGATTTGCCGTAAATTTGCGACATGCAAAGCTCAGACAAAGAACTGGTCCAATTTGTGGTGGCGGCCCTCGCCTATCACGGGATTCAAAAAGTTGTATTGTCTCCGGGTTCTCGCAACGCGTCTTTTGCCATCGCCTTTGACGCGCATCCTCAAATAGAAACAATTGTTGTCCACGACGAACGCGCGGCAGCATTTATTGCTTTAGGCTGGGCCGAACAAACCCAAACACCCGTTGCTATTTGCTGTACTTCTGGATCAGCTTGCCTCAATTATTATCCGGCATTGGCAGAAGCCTACTACCGCAACATCCCCATTTTGGCACTCACCGCAGACCGCCCTTCTAAATGGATCAATCAGGGCGATGGCCAGACCATTGTACAAGCAGAAGTATTTAAAAACCATACACACGCCTATTTGGCTTTCGACGAAGACACTTTTGAGTTCAATACGCACAGCACCCAACAAATTTCAGCCTTCCTTTCTCATTTGTCTCAGGCATGGAAAGGCCCCATTCACCTCAATATTGGCCTGAACGAACCGCTTTACGGGCTGGCAGCAATGCAAACATTTGAATTCGAAGGGCAGCAGCCACAAGCCACAAACCCCGATTTACCAGATTTCACGCGCATTGAAGGCAAAAAAATCATGGTGTTGGTGGGTCAAATGGATCCGAATCCGCGCTTAGCGTATCTACTCGCTCAATTTGCGGAGCTGAGCAATGTGGTGGTGCTCGTCGAAAACACCTCCAACCTGAAAAACGAATTATTCAACCATTGCATAGACCGCAGCTTGAACGGTTTTGAGCAGAACGACCCCGCTTTTCAGCCCGAGGTCTTGATCAGTTTTGGCGGCGCAATTGTCTCTAAACGCATCAAGGCGTATTTGCGACAAACACCACTTGACATCCACTGGCGCATTGCTC
Source organism: Bacteroidota bacterium (assembly GCA_041168605.1). Classification (GTDB taxonomy): domain Bacteria; phylum Bacteroidota; class Bacteroidia; order Flavobacteriales_D; family Crocinitomicaceae; genus UBA952. Next base: position 3,395 of record JBEEKN010000011.1, read on the forward strand.
CGGACTTTCCCGAGATGAACACCTTTGGAACGCTCAGTGCCAATTTACCTATGGAACCAACGCAGTTCGTGGAGGCTTTGCTCCGAAGTAATTTGTCTTTGCAAACCAACAATTACAAGGGCAAATGGAAGGCCATCGATTACATTGCCAAAGACAAACAAGTAGCTTTTGTTACGTCGGAAACAACACTTTTCGATTACGATATTTTCAATAGCTTACAAGAACGCATAGAAGGCCCATTGCACCTGCATTTGGCCAATAGTTCTGTTGTGCGTTACGCCCAATTATTCGATCCCCTACCAAATGTGGTGTACCACAGCAACCGCGGCACGAGCGGCATAGACGGCTCTGTATCCACAGCGGTTGGTGCAGCACTGGCCAGCCCGAGCGAACAGCATTTGCTCATCTGCGGCGACACCTCCTTTATCTACGACAGCAACGCGCTCTGGACCTCCCCTTTTCCGCAAAACCTGAAAATCATCTTGATTCAAAACCATGGCGGCGGTATTTTTCAGATCATTCCGGGGCCAGCCAACTCAGCGCTGCGCGCACAATATTTTGAAGCGACGCACCAAAAATCGCCGGGCAAAATTGCAGAAGGCTATGGTTTTGAGGTGCAGTATCTTAGCGATAAATCAAAATTAGACGCCACCATCTCGACCTTTTTAGCGCTCATAGAAGGGCCGCAAATACTAGAAATCACAACTGCGCAAAATCAAAACGCCCAAGTATTGCAAGACTTTTTTAATTTCGTAAAAAAATAAACATGACCTCTTTAGTCGATTACCTTTCTATTTTAGGCACCTCCGTTGGGCTTACCTACCTTTTTATCCTGACGCTGCTCGAAATCGTGCTCGGCATAGACAACATCATTTTTATTTCGATCATTACCGACAACCTTCCCAAAAACAAACAACGCAGCGCACGCCTCATTGGCTTGAGTTTGGCGCTCATCATCCGCATCATTATGCTGAGCCTTGTGTCCTGGATCATGACCCTCGACCGCGAGCCGTTGTTTAGCGTAGCGGGATATTCCTTTACAGCGCACAGTTTGGTGTTGCTCGTCGGTGGTTTGTTCTTGATCTATAAATCGGTTGGCGAAATGCACTCAAGTGTCAAAGGCGAAGCCCACGATGCCAAATCTAAGGCTTACGCTACTTTTTCGGCGGCTGTACTTCAGATTGTGATCATCGATTTCATCTTTAGTTTTGATTCCGTTATTTCTGCAATCGGCATGACCAACGACATCGCCCACGAAACCCACGGCAACCCACTCGTGATCATCATCTTGTCGGTCTTGATCTCGATGTTTGTCATGATGCTTTTCTCTGGCCCTATCAGCAAGTTCATCAACGAAAGACCAACCATCAAAATGATCGCGCTTTCCTTTTTAGTCTCTATTGGCGTCATGCTCATCGCAGAAGGTTTTGGCGAACACATGCAAAAAGGATACATCTACTTTGCTTTGGTGTACGCGCTTGTCGTCGAGATGCTCAATTTGCGCATGCGCAAAAACCAAAGTAAATGAGCCCTGTAGAGGCTGCTGCGCTGCTCAATATCGACCTGCAAGAAGACCTCGAAGATCAGCTTGAACTCGTTATTTTTGAGCTCAAACAAAAAATCTATAGACAACTCGATCAGCTCTTGTTGTATCCGAAATGGTTCAAGGAAATTGAAAAAATTGACCGTGCTGCAAAAGCTTTAGCCGTCAAATGGTCGCCGTCAAAACAAAATGAGACCACACTCCTCAACCCCAAACCCAAAGTAAACGACCATCATTTACCCATGCTGGTGTTATTCAATCAGCACCAATTGCAGCGCAAAGAAATGGCGCTGCGTTTTCACCAAGCACAGGCCCCTATTCAGTTAGAAATGCTGTTAAAAGCTTGGCTAGAAATCCAAAAGCAATACGTTGCGTATTGGTCAAAAATAGAAGTTCCATCTACAGAAGTTCAGTTGACCGCTCAGTTTGACCCGCAGGTCATGTTTCTGACCCTTCAAGAATTGAAAGAAAAGGACGTGTTGTTTGTCCAGGATTTAAACCGCACCGCCATTCCGGAAAAACTGCAAGCCTATATTGCTTGGCACCAAAAAATTTGGTCTAAACTGCAGGCTGCTTAGAGCTCGCCGCCGCCATCGCTGCCACTTTGCTTGCCTTTGTTAGAAACTTCTAACTTGCCAAATTTGTAGCTTGCCGATACATACACCCTGCGCGTGAGCCATTTGAATTCACCGGTTTGTAAAATGCCTGGGCGGTCTACTTCAAAATAAAAGCCTTGGCGATCAAAGATGTCGGTGACGCGCGTACCGATGCTCCAGTTGCCTTTGGCCAGTTTCTTTTCAAAAGCCAAGTCAATAGGTCCTCTTCTTTGGGCAATACCTTGTACAGTTACGCGGGGCCCGTTGTAATTGACACTCAACTGTAGTGTGGCTGTTTTCTTCCAGAACTCATAAGAAGTATTCCACTTGACGTTGTGATTGAAGCCCTGACGGTCTGGAAACTCAGCCATATTCGTTTTGTACCAAGTGTAGTTTCCGTTGTAAGAAATCGTGCTGCGCAAAGAAGGGCTCGGCTTGAACATCAGGATGAGCTCGGCGCCTAGTGCTTTGGTTTGCGCGATATTCATGTAGGTAACAGCGCTCGTGTTGTCTGGGTAAAATTCTTTGAAACGCGAGATGACGCCGTCAGATTGGCGAAAAAACAAAGCGCTCGATACGGTCAGCTTCTTTTTTTCGAGTGAATAAGACAAATCAAATGAGTGGATGTATTCGGGGCTCAGGTAAGGGTTCCCGCGCTGCAAATTGAAAGGATCGGAATAATTGGTAAAGGGGTTGAGTTCGCTGGCTGAAGCCCTTTTGATGCGACGTGAATAGCTGAGGCTGAGTTCTGATTTAGGTTTGAGCTCATAACGCACGTGTGCCGATGGGAAGAAATTGAAGTAGTCGTTGACGATGCGGATTGTGTCGGAAATGAGGTTCGGGATTTGATAAGCTTTTTCGGCGCGTAAACCCGCTTGCAACTTGAAGCGCTTGACTTGCTTGCCCGCTACCCCATAAACGCTGTAGACTTGTTCTTTGTATCCGTAGAGAAAGTTAGCGAGGGTATCTTCTTGATAGGTGTTGCTCTGGTTGTCTAGGGTTTCTGAATACGTATCGACGAGTTGGTCGCGCAAAATAGCTTTGACACCTGCTTCTGTGCGCAAACCTAAATTTGGAAACAAATAAGTGAGGTCGGCCTGAGCGGTAGTGATGTTGTTTTTGTCGGTGTTGAACAAGCGCTGATCTAAAATAGGAAGTGTTGAAAGAGTGGTGTCGGGGTTGTAATACGTATTGACGTAATAGCCTTCGATGTCTTCGGTACCCAGCGATTGGTTGACATCCAAAATGAGATTGCCGCGCTCGTTTTTAAAATCGTGCTTGTAATTGAGGTTGAGGTCCAAATTTTGGCGATCTGTGGGGTCAATGGAGCTGCGCTTCCATAAATTGGTAATGGTGCCCGCTTCGTCGAGCTGAGCATTCCAAAGCACGCCAGTGCGGTCGCGCTGGGTAAGCGAACCCGTAGCTACAAAACCGATGGTATTGCGCAAATTGAGGTTGATGTCGGTGCCCACGCGAAAGGTCTGACCGGCGTCGAGGTCGGTACCGGTGCGGTTTTGATCGAGGATGAAAACACCTGAACTGAGCTCTTGGCGGATGTCGTTGTAGTTGTTGCGATAACCTTCTAGATAGCGCGCGTTGTAGGTGCCAAATACATTGATGTTGCCATTGCGGTAGCTCAGTGAAACACTGCCCTCGCCGACATTGCCGCCGCGCAAGTCACCAGAAGCGAGATTGGCAGAGACCAAACCGTTGAAGCCCAATAATTTGTTCTTTTTGAGAACGATATTGATAATGCCGGAGGTGCCGTCTGGATCGTATTTAGCCGACGGATTGGTCACAATTTCTACGCGTTCAATCGAATTGGCCGGCAAGGCATCTAAAAGTGTTTTGCCGTTTCCGCCGCTCATCGAACTCGGGCGCCCATCAATTAAAATGGTAACGCTGCCTTGCCCGCGCAGCAAAACACCGCCGTCTTGATCCACTTCTACCGAAGGCAAGCGGTTGAGGATGTCGTTGGCTGAACCGCCATTAACATTCAAATCTTCGGCCACGTTGTAGACTTTCTTGTCTATGCCCGTTTCCATGACTTCCTTCTGACCGCGCACCACCACTTCTTTGGTTTCTTGGGTCTTGGGCTTTTGCATGCGAAGGGTGCCTAAATGCAGGTTGGCCTGAGTCGGCTTCAATTCAAAAGACTCCGTGAGTTCATCTTCGTAAAGTGCAACAGCAAGTTTGAGGTAGTATTTCCCTGGACTCGCGAGTATTTCAAATTTGCCATCAGGATTGGTGAACGAACCCTTTACAAAAGATGAATCTGTTAGTTTGTAGAGCTTGAGCGAGACGTATTCTAGGGGCTTGCTTTGCTCATAAGTGAGCACTTTACCGGTGATGCTGATCAGGTTTTGAGCGTCTAACTTGGTCAAAAAACCAAGTGTAAAAACAAGAAGTATGGAGAAAGGAGTGAAATAGCGTTGAAACATAGCGCAAAAATAAGCAATTCATTTGCTAAAATGATTTATATTTGCGTTTCTAAAAAATGGATTATGACAGAGCAATTCAGCTTCAAAGACCTTAAAAACAAATTCAACACCAACAAAAAATTCAAGTTGGGCACTTATTTAGTGGCCGGCATCATTGGTGTAGTGGTTCTTTATTTCTCTTACCGTCAATTTATTTGGGGGCCTGCCAACGAAAAGTCTAACGACGGATGGTGGGTTGCACTCAACTACATCTCCAAAGACTCTACAGACCAAGCCATTCACTTGCTAGAGCCTTATGTCAAAAACAACGACGGCAAAACAGGTGGCGAAATCGGCCAATACCTATTAGGAAAACAATACATGAAAAAAGGGAAATATGCTGCCGCCCTCAAAATGTTAGAAGACGTCGATCTTTCAGATACCTATGTTTCTACCATGAGCATTGGCCTTCAAGCCGACTGCTATAGCCAAATGAAAAAATACAACGAAGCACTTGATTTTTATTTACAAGCTGCCGATCGCGAAGACAACGAATTCACGACACCAATGTATTTATTCAAAGCTGGTTTGGTTTGCGAGAAAAAACTCAACAAAAAAGCCGATGCCGCAGCGCACTACCAACGCATCAAAGACGACTACCCGAACTACGCAAGTACCAAAACCATCGATCGCTACATTGCTCGATGCGCCACTAAATAATTATTATCATGGCTACAGCAGGTAAAAACCTCTCTGCCTTTGATCCAACAACATTAAGTAACTGTGCCGATTTTCGAATCGGCATTGTTGTTTCTGCTTGGAACGGGCACATTACCCAACGTTTATTAGATGGTGCCACCAGCGTTTTAGACGCCATTGGCCAGCGCCCTGAGTTGCGCACCATCATAGAGGTGCCAGGAGCTTTTGAACTACCGCTCGGCGCGCAAAAACTTTGTCAGCGAGACGACATCGATGGCGTATTGGCCATTGGCGTCGTGATCCAAGGCGAAACCCGCCATTTTGATTTTGTTTGCAGCGGCGCCACCCAAGGGCTCATGGACGTCATGCTCAAACACGACAAACCTGTCGGCTTCTGTTTGCTCACCGACAACACCGAACAACAATCTCTCGACCGCGCAGGCGGCATCCACGGCAACAAAGGCACTGAAGCCATGGTTGCGGTCTTGCAAATGCTCCAACTCTCCTTATCATGACACTCATCAAATCTATTTCCGGAATCCGCGGCACCATCGGTGGTGCTGTAGACCAAGGCCTCACACCTATTGACGCCGTTAAATTTGCAGCTGCTTACGGAACGTGGCTACAACAACAACATCCTGGCCAACGCCTCAAAGTGGTCATTGGCCGCGACGCACGCATTTCTGGCCCCATGATTGCCGCACTGGTGCAGCAAACGCTTGTAGGCTTGGGTATAGACATCATCGACCTCGGTTTGTCGACTACGCCAACAGTTGAAGTAGCAGTGCCCTTAGAATACGCCCAAGGTGGTATTATCCTCACTGCCAGCCACAACCCTAAGCAATGGAACGCGCTCAAATTGCTTAATGCAAAAGGCGAATTCATTTCTGGAGCCGAAGGCGAGACTTTACTCCAAATTGCCGCTGACGAAGCCTTCTCTTTTGCCGAAGTAGACGACCTCGGCACCATCACACCCAACGACACCTATCTTGAAAAACACATTCAAGCCATTCTAGACCTTCCATTAGTAGACAAAGCAGCCATTGCCGCAGCCAATTTCAAAATTGTCGTAGATGCCGTGAATTCTACCGGCGGAACCTTCGTGCCAGCCTTATTGCGCGCACTTGGCGTCAATCAGATTGAAGAACTTTACTGCGAGCCCACCGGCCACTTTCCGCACAACCCCGAACCCCTGCCCGAACACCTCACCGAACTTTCTACAAAAGTCAAGGAAGGCCAAGCAGACCTCGGCATTACAGTTGACCCAGACGTAGACCGCCTCGCGCTGGTCTGCGAAGATGGCAGCATGTTTGGCGAAGAATACACATTGGTTGCGGTAGCCGATTACGTCCTGACCCACACACCTGGCCCAACGGTCTCGAACCTCTCCTCTACCCGCGCCCTACGCGACATCACAGAAGCACGCGCCTTGCGTTATGAAGCTGCAGCTGTTGGCGAAGTGAATGTAGTGGTCAAGATGAAAGAAATCGGCGCCGTCATTGGTGGCGAAGGCAACGGCGGCATCATTTACCCCGAACTCCACTATGGCCGTGACTCTCTAGTAGGCATCGCCTTATTTTTAAGCCACCTCGCCCACAAAAAGTGTAGCCTCACCGCCTTGCGCGCCAGCTACCCCAACTACGTGATCTCCAAAAATAAAATTGACCTCGATCCGCAAACAGATGTAGATGCTGTCTTAACGCACATGGCAGCGCGTTATGCAGCGCATGAAGTCGACACCACCGATGGCGTAAAAATTTACATCGACAAAGAATGGGTGCATTTGCGCAAAAGTAATACCGAGCCCATTATTCGCATATATGCAGAGTCTAAAGATGAAGTTGCTGCCAATGATTTGGCTTTGCGCATTATGGAAGAGATCAAAGCGTTATCGTGACGCGTTTCGAAAGTAAAAAGCAAGCGCTCGCCAATTGGAAAACCTTCCTTTCAAGAGTGCTGCGTTACGCTTTGTTTTCGTTTGCCCTTATCTCATTTTCTTTAGGCATTGGCACCTTTGGCTACCGCTATTTTACGGGTGCAGCTTATGTTGATTGTTTTAACATGGCCAGCATGATTTTAACTGGAATGGGCCCCGTCATTCCGATTGAAACTAACGGAGCGAAGCTTTTTTCGTCTTTCTATGCGCTGTATAGCGGTGTGGCATTCTTGACTTGTACCGCCGTGTTCTTTTCCCCACTGATCCATCGCTTATTGCATATTTTGCATGTCGATGAAGAGGAGCTTGAAAAATAAATCAAAGCCTTCTAAAATGATCGTATTTGTCCTTAATGAATAAGATGAGCTCCATTTCGGTAGCAGTCTTAATAAATTGTTCGTCGATATTGAGAAAGGTAATGAACGCATCGAATTCGGTATCGGAGAGCTCAATGATGTCAAAAGCCACATAAAGTCTGAGTAATTCTTGAACAATGCGGCGTTGGTCGTCTTTGTATTCTTGCTCTGCAATCCAGCGCTTATTTTGTTCTTTTTTGGAGAAGGCCTGATAAAGAAATGTAATTGGGCTTTGTAAGGCACTCACCCCCGTAACGGTTCGGGTTTCGCGCAGCGCGAGGTTCTCGCGTTCTTCTTTGATTTGCTCTAGTGTTTTGAGTGGCCTGACAATCACTTCTGGGGTTTCTTGCGGCAAGCGCTCGATATAAGCCAAGACCTTTGACTGACAGTTTTCGTCGGGTTTCACCACAAATTGATACACAGGATAACCTTTGGTAGAAAGCGCAATGAGGTCACCAGTGCTTGCATAAACAGAAAAATGACCATTGGGTTGTCCGAAGACACCCCTACCAGTGGTTTTATTGACCACCATCAGGTTATAAAAGTTTTGAAGGCGCAAGGTGTCTATCATTTTACCACTCACGAGCACTTGTTCGCATTGCGCCCAGGTTGAACTAGACAGCAAGAGCACAAAAAAGCAAAGCAGGAATTTTTTATAGTGTTTCAAAGTACCAAGTAAAATCTAAAAATGGGCCAATTAACAAAAAGACGGGCAAGCCGACCAAAAGTAACCACGCCGCCACAAGTATGATTTTAAAGAGCTTACTGGCGTCGCGCGCAATCGGGACAGACAGCGCCGCATTGACATGACTGGCAATGACTTCCTGAGCCGCCTCGCCATGTAGGGCTTCGAGTTTTTCGAGCTTGGGATTGTGTGCCAAAACAACTTGCTTGAGCTCGTGGTAGGCTTGATCCGATAAATCTTCGTAGTTGAGTTCGTAGTTGATACCCTGCTCATCGAGTTCTTGGCGCAGGTGATAGTTGCGCTGAAAACTGCGCACTTTAAAAGACATCAACAAACCAAAAGCAAAGAGTATCCAGCTTTCAATGAAGTAACCAACAGTGATCATGAGCAGCGAAGAGAGCAGTGCAAATACCAATAGGAATAAATCGCGTTTTTGACGCACGAACAATTTGAATAACTGCCCTCCGTCGAGCGGATCTATCGGCAGCAGATTGATGACATTTAAAAATAAAAAAAGAAAACTGAGTTCGAGCAGCCAAGTTTGTTGGTAGTGGTTGGCTAGAAAAAGGACAGTTAGCCCAAACACAACCCCCGGAAAAGGCCCCGCGGCAATGACTAAAAAACTTTCTTTTTGAGAGTAATGCTTCTTGCTGCCCTGCACAAACGCACCCATGAGCGGAATAAACAGCATGCGCATGTCTTCGTATTTGAATTGCTTCATGAGCAGGTAATGGCCCATTTCGTGTAAGAAAAGTACCGTGACGAGATAAAAAACAAAATCGAGCTCGTCGGAGAAGATGTAGAGAAAACTAAGGGCGAACAACAAAACAGAAAAAAGCGTCAGGCCCCAATTGCTCTGAACCTTGACCTTTTCGAGCACGGGTTTTGGCGCATACCAATCCGATGGGTTTTGGTTTTCCATGTGTTACATGCCTGGCATGCCGCCCATGCCTTTGAGTTTGCTCATCATGCCCATCATGTTGCGAGGGTTACTCATGAGTTTCATCATTTTGCGCATGTCTTCGAATTGCTTGAGCAACTTATTGATTTCTTGAATATTGGTTCCGCTTCCTTTGGCGATGCGGTTTTTGCGCGAAGGATTGAGCAAAGTAGGATTGGCTCTTTCTTTAGGTGTCATGGACAAAATAATGGCCTCAATGCCTTTGAAGGCGTCGTCTGGGATGTCGACATCTTTCATGGCCTTGCCCATTCCGGGGATCATGCCCATGAGGTCTTTGACGTTGCCCATTTTTTTGATCTGCTGGAGCTGCGCTAAAAAGTCATTGAGATCGAATTGATCTTTCATGATTTTCTTTTGCAAGCGGCGCGCTTCTTCTTCGTTGAATTGTTCTTGTGCGCGCTCTACCAAGGAAACGACGTCGCCCATCCCGAGGATGCGGTCTGCCATTCTTTTGGGATAGAAGACATCTAAAGCATCCATCTTTTCGCCGGTACCGACGAATTTGATGGGCTTATTGACCACCGCTTTGATCGAGAGCGCTGCACCACCGCGGGTATCGCCGTCGAGTTTGGTGAGCACTACCCCATCAAAATTGATGCGCTCATTGAAGGCTTTGGCGGTGTTGACGGCGTCTTGACCCGTCATGGAATCTACTACAAAAAGGGTTTCGGATGGTTGCAAGGCTTGCTTGAGCCCAGCGATTTCGTCCATCATTTGGGTATCGACAGCCAAACGACCGGCGGTATCGACCAAAACGACATTGAACCCATTGCTTTTGGCATGGGCAATTGCCGCCTGTGCAATAGCTATTGGATTTTTTTCTTCTTTATTGGAAAAAACTTCAATGGAAAGCTGCTCGCCGAGCACGTGCAATTGGTCTATGGCCGCTGGGCGGTAGACGTCGCAGGCAACGAGCAATACTTTTTTGCCTTTTTTATTTTGAAGGTAAGAACCGAGTTTACCTGTAAAGGTAGTTTTCCCCGAACCTTGCAAACCCGACATTAAAATGACCGCAGGCGCACCTTTGATATTGATCTCCACCTCGTTGCCACCCATGAGCTCGATGAGTTCTTCGTGGCAAATTTTGATCATGAGCTGTCCAGGAGAAACGGCATTTAAGACGTCCTTACCCAGCGCTTTTTCTTTGACGGTATTGGTAAATTGCTTGGCTGTATTGAAGCTGACGTCGGCGTCTAGTAGGGCGCGGCGCACTTCTTTGAGCGTTTCGGCTACGTTAATTTCGGTAATTTGGCCTTGTCCTTTGAGGACTTTAAAGGCTCTTTCAAACTTATCGGTAAGATTCTCAAACATAATTCAAACGTGTCTCACAAAGATACACAGCAAATTTGAATTGGACTAAGAAAGCTCCATGCTAAGCGCATGATCATCGATCATTTTACGCAAATTGAGCAAAGCGTAACGCATTCTGCCCAACGCAGTGTTGATGCTCACCCCTTCTGACTCCGAAATTTCTTTGAAAGAACGCTCTTCAAACAAACGCATGTAGATCATTTCGCGTTGGCTTTCTGGTAGATGGGCCATTAAGACGTGGAGTTGCTCTGCGATTTCTTCAGCGGTAGTGGCCTGCACAAAATTGGGGTCTTCGCTGGAAATCTTGTGAAAGATGTTATAGTCTTCTGACCAAGAATGGCGCTCGGAAATCATGCGGTGCTTGGTTTGCTTTCGGAAATGATCGATCACGAGGTTGTGCGCGATGCGCAAAACCCAAGGCAAAAACTTACCCTCTTCGTTGTAAGCGCCTAGTTTCAATTTCTGAATGACTTTAACGAAAGCCTCCTGAAAGAGGTCATTGGCCAATTCTGAATCTTTTACTTTGTTGTAAATGAACTTGAAGATCGCCTCTTGGTGACGAGAAAGGAGTTGACCGAAGGCTTCTTCGTTGCCGGCAACATAAGACGAAATGAGCTGAGAATCGCTTAATTGAGATAAGATCATAGTTTACACTTTTGTGCTGAAATTGGTTTCGGCGGTTAAAGGTAAATTTGATCTATAGGCGACTTTTAGGGTTTAGTTCAGCGAATATATAGAATATTTGTCATCAAATAAAAAAAATCTACAAAAAAAAGTTTGCTTAATTTTGAGCACTAAAATTTAACAAATGCCTTCATTAGCTTCAAAAGCCATCGACATGCCCGCTTCACCAATTCGCAAATTGGTTCCTTATGCGGAAGCCGCCAAAAAAGCGGGCAAAACAGTTTACCACCTCAATATCGGTCAGCCCGATATCCACACCCCCGACGCAGCACTTGAGGCCATTCACAACCTCGATCAGCAAGTACTCGAGTACAGCCACTCTGCGGGCTTTGAATCTTACCGTCAAAAATTGGCGCTCAGTTATCAAAAACAAGGCATTCCCGTCCAGACCGAAGACATCATCATTACCACAGGTGGTTCAGAAGCACTGATCTTTGGCCTCATGACCGCTTGCAACCCTGGCGACGAAGTCATTATCCCAGAACCATTTTACGCGAACTACAATGGCTTTGCGGTTATGGCTGGCGTGAAAGTTGTACCGGTTACTTCTCACATTGAAAATGGTTTTGCGCTTCCACCCGTGTCGCAAATCGAGGCAAAAATTACCGCCAAAACCAAGGCGATCATTATTTGCAACCCGGGCAACCCTACTGGCTACCTTTATACACAAGAAGAACTCGAGCAATTGCGCGACATCGTTCAACAACACGACCTCTTCTTATTTGCAGATGAAGTCTACCGCGAGTTTTGCTACGACAGCGCCAAGCCTTTCTCTACAATGAACTTAGCTGGCATCGAGCAAAATGTGGTCATGATCGACTCCGTTTCTAAGCGCTATTCTATGTGCGGGGCGCGTATTGGTGCCCTGATTTCAAAAAACCAAGAATTCATGGCGGCCGCCCTGAAGTTTGGACAAGCGCGTTTGTCTCCTCCAACAGTAGACCAGATTGCCGCTGAAGCAGCCTTAGATACCCCACAGAGCTATTTTGATGAAGTAGTGGCAGAATATGTGGCGCGTCGCAATATTATGGTCGAGGGCCTCAATAGCATCCCTGGTGTTTTTTGCCCCAAGCCAAGCGGTGCTTTTTATTGTGTTGCGAAATTCCCGGTTGCCAACGCAGAGCATTTTTGCCAATGGCTACTCGAAGAATTCTCTTTTGAAGGACAAACTGTCATGATGGCCCCTGCAAATGGCTTTTATGCCACGCCGGGCGCTGGCTTGCAAGAAGCGCGCATTGCTTATGTACTAGATCAAGCGCACCTAAAAGCTGCTGTGGAGTGCTTGCGCGTAGCACTCGAGCAATACCCAGGTAAACTCAATTAAGCAACGAACCAAAGGCCGCACTAAAGTGTTCAACTGACATGAAACAATTTGAAGTCCCCGCTTTTTACCGCTCGCCTTTGCTCAGCAAAATCAAAGCACAGCGCAAGCTTGCCGATCCACGCAAAAAAGATTTCAGCCCCACAACACTTCAAATTGGCAAGTTTACGTTTTTGATTGCGCGCCACTTCGGTTTTTGCTACGGTGTAGAAAACGCCATCGAGCGCAGTTACAAAGCCCTGCAAGAAAACCCTGGCAAGCGCATCTTCTTGCTCAGCCAAATGATCCACAATCCGGCGGTCAATGCAGACCTCACTAGCAACGGCATCCAATTTTTACAAGATACCCACGGCAAGCAACTCATTGCATTTGACACGCTGACCCCAAACGACATCGTGCTCATTCCGGCCTTCGGCACCACCCTTGAAATTGAACAACAGCTCACCGATTTGGGCCTAGATATCCAAACTTACAATACCACTTGCCCGTTTGTAGAAAAAGTTTGGAACCGTTCAGAAAAATTAGGTGAAACCCAACATACTATTATCATTCACGGCAAGCACGACCACGAAGAAACGCGCGCTACTTTTTCACATGCCGTCGCCAATGGCCCGGCGCTTATTGTCAAAGACATGCAAGAAGCGCAAATGCTGGGCGCTTATATTTTAGGTCAAAAATCAGCAACAGATCTACTGGGCTTTTTTGCCGGCAAAATGAGTGAAGGTTTTGAGCCTACCCGAGATTTATCTAAAATTGGCGTGGTGAATCAAACCACCATGTTAGCCTCTGAAACCCAAGCCATCACTGATTATTTGAGAAGTTGCTACATCCAATTACACGGTGAAGCCAACATCAAAACCTACATGGCCGACACCCGTGACACACTCTGCTATGCCACCAATGACAACCAAGCCGCCACACTCGGTTTGCTCGAACAAGCAGCAGATCTCGCCATTGTGGTAGGCGGCTACAACAGTTCCAATACAAGCCATTTAGTAGAACTGCTCGAGCAAAAGTTCCCAACCTACTACATCAAAGACGCTTCTGAAATCCAAGAAAACGGTCTGCATCATTTCGATTACCAGCACAAAGAAATGAAACTGACCGAGCGCTTTCTTCCAGACGGCGATCAACTTCAAATTGTACTCACCTCAGGTGCTTCTTGCCCAGACAGCATTGTTGAGGAGGTCATGATGAAAATCCTTTCCACTCAATACACGCAAACAGAATTGGAGAGCTTGCTTTCTAGTCTTGCATAAATTTCTACCATGAAAATTTACACCAAAAAAGGAGATCAAGGCAGCACTGGCCTGATTGGCGGCACGCGCGTCTCCAAAGGCGATGTACGCATAGAGGCTTACGGTACCGTAGATGAACTCAATTCGTATATCGGACTGATCAGTACCTTAGATATCAATTTACTTTACGTTGCGCAACTCCAAGAAATCCAAGACCGCCTTTTCACGATTGGCTCTCATTTAGCAGCCGACCCCGAGAAATCCAAAATGCAATTGCCCGACCTGCTTGAAAGTGACGTCGAGAAACTCGAACACTGGATGGATGTTATGGACGAAGCATTGCCGCCACTCACTGCTTTCATTTTACCAGGTGGGCATGCCATTAGTGCCCATACGCATGTGGCGCGTTGCATTTGCCGCAGGGCAGAGCGCATGGCCGTTACGCTAGACGAGCTCGAAGGCGTAGAAGCACTTGTGCTCACTTACCTCAATAGACTCAGCGATTACCTCTTTGTATTGTCTAGAAAATTCAGTCTAGATAACTCCGTACAAGAACACACCTGGACGCCCCGACATTAAATTTTTGCGAGTTTTTTTGTTTGGTACTTGGAATTTTGGAAATAAAAATTACTTTTGCCAAAAATTAAACCTAAATATTTAGCTCATGTACTGGACACTGGAACTTGCCTCCTACCTTGAAGATGCACCGTGGCCTGCCACTAAAGAAGAACTCATCGATTTTGCCATTCGTACCGGCGCACCTCTTGAGGTTGTAGAAAACCTACAAGACCTCGAAGACGAAGGCGATATGTATGAAAGTATCGAAGAAATATGGCCCGACTATCCATCTAGAGAAGATTTTCTTTTCAACGAAGATGAATACTAAACGTTGAATAGCAATTTTTGAATCCTGCCTCGGCAGGATTTTTTTTTTACTTGATCAGGCGTACAAAACCAAGGATTTGCTTCACTTCACCTTTGTTGATTTCCTGGTATTCCAATAGGTAGTTGTAGACGCCATCAGGGCAATCGGTGCCGTCTGCCATTGCGCCATCCCAGTATGCAAGCGGATCTTGGCTCGCAAAGATTTCTTCTCCCCAACGATTGAAGATGGTGAGGCTGTAATTTTTAGGCGTAAAACCTGTAGAGAATACCGGAAAAAAGGTGTTGTTGAAAGCCTGGCCATCTGGAGTAAACGTATTGGGAATGTAAACAGCAATGTTGTTCATGACCGTAGCGGTCAGGGTCAGTGAATCGGTACAACCTAAATCTGTTGAACTCACCAATTGAACCGTATAGGTCCCTTCTTGGAAAGGAAGTTGGAAGTTAAAACTGCTATTTGCATTTTCAAAAATAGTGCCGTTCACATTCCATTGGTGATTTAAATTACCCGCAGTAACATTGTAAATAACAATACTTGGGTTGTCTATTTCTACCTGATCTGGATTGATGTAAAAATCGGGCACCGGTATGGGGTCAATTTGAACGGTGGCTTGCACAGGTGCAGATGCACAGCCATTTGCATCCGTTCCATAAACCATATAATTTGTTGTTTGACTAGGACAAACGGTTATACTCCCATTTGCATTTTGAGCGATGTCCCAAAAATAGTTGAGCGCGCCAGTTGGCGTGAGTGTGACGCAGGTATTGGCACATACGAAGGTATCTGCTACCACAACTACCGGCAAAGTCCATTCTGTCAAGGTCAAAACGACCATTGAGTCGCAACCATTTTGATTGCTCAAATGAACGGTATAAACACCAGGACTATTTATACTCAATCCATTGAAGGACAAAATAGAATCTGCACAAATGGTCATGGAAACCAAACTTGTATCAGCCTCCATATTGACAGTAAGGAACACCAAAGAATCACAGCCAAATTGATTGCTGAGCGTGGCTTGATAGGTACCCGCCGTAGTGATGTTCTGTCCGTAAAAAGCATAAGTGGAGCCCACACATAAGCTGAGGTTACTCGTGGAGGTATCTGGTTGCAGTACGCTTACATTGATGAGATCTTGTGCGGAGCAACCTAAGTTATCGAGCACATTGAGTACGTAGCTTCCGGCGTTTTGCACAGAAATTGTTGGCGTTGTGGCGCCCGTTGACCACAAATAGCTACCTGTAGAACCTGTAGGTTGCAAAAGTGATGAATCGCCTAGGCAATGTGAGAGGTCCGGACCGAGGTCAAGAACCGGTTGCTGCACTGAAACCACAATAGAATCACGGGCCAAACCACAGCCGCTCGGCACATCTAGCCAATAGGTACCCGCTGCATTGATGGTAATGCTCGATGTATTGGCACCATTGCTCCAGGTGTAGGCGGTATAAGTAGAATCTGGCTGCAAAGTGAGTGCTGAGCCGGCGCAAATAAGGGTATCTGGCCCTAAGTTTGGCGGTGTGCCGGGGCTGGGTGGTTGATAGTAATAAACAAGTAGACCAGCTGCACCGCTTTGAGCCCCAAAGGTGGTTCCGGCACACGCTGGCCCGGTATGCAGTATTGAACCTGGGTTGCCACCACTTAAAATGGGAGATACATTACCTGGTGTTGTTGCTTGCTGAAATACAATAGCACCTCCTCCTCCGCCGCCGCCTGGGCCATGACAAGCCGATGACCACATTGTACTGAAGATATTGCCGCCGTTGCCGCCACTTACATTTACATTTAAATTGGAGGAAACATTTTGCGTGAGTAGATAGACGCAGCCTCCTGCCCCAGCCGCACCTGCCCCCTCTGAATCGGTGTTTCCTATCACATTTGCGCCACTCGCAATGATTTGTTGGTTGTTGCCAATCACTGTTGGGGTAACGATAAATACGATGCCGCCGCCGTTTGATCCTGCAGTGGCGTTGAGGCCGTTGTCTTTGTAGCCACCGCCGCCTCCACCGCCCAAATACGCTCTGAAGGTACCATAGGCCATCGCATAGCCGCCCATGCCAAATGCGGTATTTACAGGGCAAGAACCAGAAAATTGGTTGCCTCCTCTTCCGCCAGCTCCGCCATTGCTACCCCCTCCAGCGCCTGGATTGCCGGAATTGGCACCACCTCCACCGTTGGCTAGAGGAGCTCTGTTGCCATCTAAATTGAGTGGTGCCAGCGCAATGCCTTCTCCTTTTTTGCCTGCATTGGCTCCAGAACTTGCATAATTGGGGTCATTGCACATGAACCAACCGGTCGTGACTGCTCCGCCAATGAATCCTTTCCCGCTCACATCTATCACATTGTTAAAAGTAAGGCTGGTGGTGGCTTCTATGGCCACTACCCCACCCGTGTTGCCGTTCCAAGGGCTGGCGGTTACCACTGCATTGATGGTGGCCTGGTTGTAAACAGGTACGCGGATCAGTTGAACTTTACCCGAAACCACAAACGGTTTACATAAGTTGCTTACAAAAGTAATGGTGTTGCCACTGATGCTAGCAATGTTGGTGAATTCAAAGTTGCCAGCCGAGCCCAAGGCCACAACTTGCCCAAAACTAGCGGTATTGGTTTGGTTGATGGTCGCCCCTTTCATTTGGATCAGCAAGACCCGATCGCCTACAGCAAAACCCACAGCGCTACTCACCGTTACGCTATTTGCGGTCATGTTGGTAACAGCCGTATATATATTGACGATACCGCCGATGGATTGTGCGTTTAGTCTTGAATTAAACGCGAGCAAGAACAGTATTGAAAATATTTGAAGGTAAACGCGTTGACTATTCTTTGACATGAGAAAATGGTTATAATTTCTTCCATTTCAAAGATAAGCATTCAGTGGTAAATCGTTCCAAAACAACGAAGAATTACCTCATGAGCAAAACATGTCCACTCACCCGAATCATTTCATCGGTATTGAGGGTTTTGAAATCGATGACGTAAGTGTAGGTGCCTTCTGGTGCAGCGTAAATATCAATTTTGCCATCCCAGCCAGCATTCGAATCATAGGACTCAAAAACAGGCTCTCCCCATCTATTGAAAATGGTCATGTGGAAATTTTGAGGGTCAAAACCTGAGGTGAATACAGGTGTGAAGAGGTTGTTGAGTGCATCTCCATCGGGCGTAAAGGTGTTCGGAACATAATAAATAATGCCTCCTTTGATTTGAATCTGCACTTGGCTCTCAGCTGCACATCCTTCAGCACTCAACACATTCAAGGTAACGGTATAGTTTTGATCCTCTACAAAAGGATACGTGTAATCGAATTCATTCTGGCTGTTTTCAGCAGTTGTACCATCTCCAAAATCCCAAGTGCTGATCGCTGCATACTGTGCATTTGAAGTGAAATTAACAGTCGGATTGTCGCTGGTCAGAATTTGAGGGTTGGCACTGAAATCTGCTGTCGGTTGTGGGTAAACCGTGACGGTGGTTTGGGCAGAATCGAGACAATTGTATTGATTGGCGCCAACCACCATATAGGTAGTAGTTGCGGCCGGCGTAACGGTATTGCTGCTGCCGCTCAGTTGGGCGTCGTTCCAAACATAATTGAGCGCGCCAGACACCGTAAATTGCGCAGCAAAACCAGGGCAAATGCCTTGATCCGGTGTGATCTCCAACTGAGGTGCCGGATTCACTGTAATGCTGAGCGCTGTGCTGTCTTGACAACCTTCCGGAGAAGTTCCGATAACTTGATACGTACCGGAAAGTGGTGAAATAAGCGTTTGCGAAGGATTGCCATTTGAAATAGCAAGTGGACCGCTCCATTGAAGAGTGGACGCACCTGTTGCGGCAAGTTGTAAGGTGTCGTAGGCACAAAGTGTGGTTTGATTGGCCGCCAAGGTCATTACTGGCAAAGGAGAAACGGTGATGGTGACATTCTCTGCGTGCGAACACAAGAAGCTATCAACAGCTGTAACTAAATAACTAACAGTTTGTTGTGGGCTTATATTTAAACTTGAACTTACAATAGGAATAGTGGTGTTTTGGGCAAGCCAAGCATAGTTCACGTTGTTAAAAGTACTCTGCGGTACAACCGTGGCTTGGTCACCAAAACAGATGAGTGTGTCGTTGAGCGCGAAAACGGGGTCTTGCGAAATAGAGATATTGATGGTAATCAGAGAGTCACAACCTGTTGTGGTCAGAGAAGAATCAATATAAATTCCGGTTTGGGTATAACTCTGGCCATTCAATACAAACGGACCACCGTTGCAGAGCGTATCGGCAACTTGAATTTGGTAGCTTGGCAAGACGGTAACATCTACCTGATCAGTTGTGGTGCAACCTAAAGCACTGGTGTTATCGGTAACGGTGAGGGTGTAAGTTTGTACGATGGGCCATCCGGTATTGACATTACTCAAGACAACAGTCGGATTCGCAATATTACTCGCACTCAAGCCCGTTGCCGGAGACCAACTGTAGTTCAGACCTGCCTGAGTGCTCAAACCTAAATTACCTGTTTCACCAGAGCAAACAAAAATATTTTGCCCGGCATTGGCCGCAGGCGTATTGCCAATGGTGAGGTTGAGCGTCACAATTGAATCACAGCCGTGCACAGAAGTAAGTGTATCGAGATAAGTACCTGATTGCATGAGTTGTTGACCATTGAAAGTATACTGACCCGAACAAGATGTTTGGTTGATGGTTTGCGCAAATTGCGGTTGGATGGTCACGACAATTTGATCGGTTGTAGGGCACATTCCGGGTGAATTTGCCATGGAAGTGGTGACGGTGTAGGTCTGGGTAATGGGTGCACCAGTGGTATTGGGCAAGGTTACGGTTGGGTTCGCCACATTGGTTGCGGACAAACCCGTTGCAGGCGACCAACTATAGCTGTTGTTCGGATTGGGAGCGGCGCCAATAGTAACGGGCGTATTGGAACAAGTAGTGACGTCCACCCCGGCGTTGGATTGCGCCTGATTGGTATAGATCATGACGTTTCGGATAGAGTGCTGATCGTAGAGCGCCCCTGTACTTGCTGTAAAACCGACATAGCCGGTGTAGTTGATGGTGAAATTGGTGGTGAGCAGTGGCACATTATTGACAAAAACGGTGATCAGACCGTTGTTGTAAGTGATTTTAACGGGCTGATAGTTGGCGTTTCTTAAATAATTTAAGGAGCCAAAGGAGTTCTGAATTTTTGGTGTGGCTGGTAAACATTCGTTGTACCCTACCCCTGTAAAAATTTGGATTTCGGGATTAGTACCCCCTTGACTACAGTTGTCATAGGTATCAATCGCTACTTTTAGTCCGTTGGCCGAAGCGGGAATACCAAGGCCCGCTCCCATTACAAAGCCAGTTGGTGGCACCGGAATAAAACAAAAAGCCAAACCATCGGCTGCGTTTCCGCCCCAAATGCGGTATTCGAACTCTACAGTCCATTGCTGGCAAATGGTAATGTTAAGCGGCGTATTGTAAAAAATACTTCCCGATTGAGTAGGCGTTGAATTGGTTAAAATGAGCTCGTTTGGAAAATTATCTACGTCACCTGGCGTATCGCCGACCATAGCGTTTCCGTTGGTACTCCAGCCTGTGGTAATCATGTTTGGAGAGCCTGTGAGCTGTCCAAAAACGAAAGTTTGTGCTTGTAAATCATTTATAATGAAGGCACAAGCAATAATTAGATACAAAAAATAAACTCTCATCGGCTTCAAAACGTTATAAACAAAGATAGGTTGCTAAATTTAAATATTTTAATTGCTTTTTATTTTTACTTAGTGTAAATTTGACACATACTAAACTCAATCGGCATGAAAGCCCAAACTAAACACACTACCCACCAAGAACGATTTCAACCTTTCAATATTGTTGTCTTTGGTGGCGACGGCGACCTCTCGATCCGCAAAATCTTACCCGCTATCTTTCACCGCGACCTCGATGGTCAGCTCAATATTGCCTATAACGTGATTGCCATTACGCGCAAAGATCCAGATATCAAAGCATTTCAAGAGCGCCTCATTCCTTTTTTAGAAGTGAGCGACCACCACAAATACAACCGAGAAGAAATCGAGAAATTCCTCAATAAACTCGTCTTGATCAAAGCCGAAGACCCAAATCCTGAGGCCTATACCGAACTCAAAGCCTACCTAGAAAAATATCCCGAAAGACAAAATATTTATTACTACTCTACGCCTTCATCTGCCTTTGGACCTATTACGCAAACTTTAAAAACCTGCGGCTTGGTCAATCAAAGTAGCAAGGTGGTGCTCGAAAAACCCCTCGGACATTCTTTGGCTTCATCCAACGCCATCAATGCAGAGATCACGCTTGCCTTTGAAGAGCACCAAATCTACCGCATCGACCACTACCTCGGAAAAGAAACCGTCCAAAACCTAATGGTCTTGCGCTTTGCCAACAACCTCTTTGAGCGCGCCTGGAATGCCGAAAACATCGAAAGCGTTCAAATCACAGTAGCAGAAAGCCTTGGCGTTGAAAAACGCGCGTCTTATTACGATCAATCAGGTGCCCTACTCGACATGATCCAAAATCACCTCTTGCAATTACTCTGCTTAGTGGCCATGGAACCACCAGTTGCACTAGAAGCTGACGAAGTGCGCAACGAGAAACTTAAAGTGCTCAAGGCCCTCAGGCCACTCACCAAAAAAACCATCGAACGCGATACCGTCAAAGGGCAATACACCAGAGGCATTTCTAATGGTGGTCAGGTCAACAGTTATTTAGAAGACATCGAAAAATACGAGTCCAAAACTGAGACTTTCGTCGCGATCAAAACCTATGTAGACAACTGGCGCTGGAAAGGCGTTCCGTTCATGCTGCGTACAGGAAAGCGCATGATCAAGCGCTATTCAGAAATTGTCATCAATTTTAGAGAGGTCAAGCACAACATTTTTCCTTCTAAAGAAAAACTCAACAACAACAAGCTCATCATCCGCTTGCAGCCAGAAGAGCGCATTGAGCTCATTCAAATGACCAAAATACCGGGTCCTGGGGGTTACCGCTACAAGCCAATTGCACTCAAACTCGACTACAACGATTCCTTCAAAGAACGCTTTCCGGAAGCCTACGAGCGCCTCATTGTAGATGTCATTCGTGGTAACCAAACGCTCTTCATGCGCCAAGACGAACTCCAAGCCGCATGGACCTGGATTGAATCCGTAACCAGCAGTTGGAAAGCCGCAGGCATGACCAACGTACTGTACGAAGCAGGTACTTGGGGCCCCGGAGACGACATCTTAAACGAAGACGAATCGTGGATCACCAAAACCTGGAGAGAATGATCGAATTTGAATCAAAAGCTGCGCTCGAACAAGCACTAGCCCAAGCAATTGCCGCTGCGCTCAAAGACGCATTCGCTGCAAAAGGAGAGGCAACGCTTTTGCTCTCAGGAGGCTCAACACCGAGTGGCGTTTATGCGCTGTTGTCTCAAATGGAACTCCAGTGGCAGCAAGTGACGGTTGGCCTCGTAGACGAACGTTTTGTAGGCCCCACCAGCCCATATTCCAATTTCAAATTAATTGGGGAAACACTGCTTCAAAACAAGGCTAAAGCAGCCACTTTAGTACCGATGGTGAGCAATGAAAGCGATTACGAAGAAAATCTTCGACAAATTGAAGACACATACCGTATTTTTACGGACACAGACGTTTGCTTGCTCGGAATGGGCCCAGACGGACACACCGCTTCTATCTTTCCAAACGACCCTGCATCTTTCGCAGCCAATTTAGAAAGTGCTTGCTTGCTATCAAATACCAATGCGCCGGCAACACCCACCCAACGTATTACCTGCAATGGGCCGTTGTTGCGCCGCAGCAAGCACCTCTTTTTAATGATCACCGGAACACAGAAAAAAGAAATCTTGGCTCAAAGCGAGCAACTGCAATTACCTATTGCCGCTTTTCAAACAGCCCTCACCGAGACCTACTATACATCAGCAACATGATACACCCAGCAATTGCCAGCATTACCGAACGCATCGTCAATCGAAGCCAAAAGACAAGAAAAGCTTATCTCGTTCAAATGGAGGAAGCCTATCTAGAAGGCGTGCACCGGAGCACGTTGAACTGCGGCAATTTAGCACATGGTTTTGCGGCTTGCAACCAGCACGACAAAGCAGCACTGGCGGCAGATATCATTCCCAATCTCGGCATTATTACTGCCTACAACGACATGTTGTCGGCGCATCAGGTATACGAAGACTACCCCAAAGCGATCAAGCAATACGCCAACGATTTTGGCGCTGTAGCGCAAGTGGCAGGTGGTGTACCAGCCATGTGCGACGGCGTCACGCAAGGGCAAGCCGGAATGGAGCTCTCTTTGTATAGCCGAGATGTCATTGCGTTGTCTTCAGCCATTGGGCTCTCTCACAATATGTTTGACGCAGCGCTATATTTAGGCATCTGCGATAAAATTGTACCCGGCTTGCTCATGAGCGCCTTGCGCTTTGGCCACTTGCCTGCAGTTTTTATGCCCGGAGGCCCGATGCCTAGCGGGATCAGCAACGAAGAAAAATCGGCGATTCGCCAAGCGTATGCCGAAGGTAAAATTGGCCGAGAAGAACTCCTCAAAGGCGAGTCGGACTCTTACCACTCACCAGGCACCTGTACTTTTTACGGCACCGCCAACAGCAACCAAATGCTCATGGAAATCATGGGGCTACACCTACCCGGCTCTAGCTTCGTGAATCCGAACACGCCGCTGCGCGACTTACTCAACAAAGAAGCGGTGCGCGTGGCCGTCGAAAATGTCAAGTTGGGTAAAAGCCGCAGTTTGGCCAACTTATTCGATGAAAAAACGATCGTCAATGGCATCATCGGCTTGTTAGCCACCGGCGGCTCTACCAATCATACCATTCACCTCATTGCCATTGCACGTGCGGCAGGCATCATCATCAACTGGGACGACATGTCGGACTTATCGGCGATTGTTCCGCTCATTACCCGCATGTACCCAAATGGCGCGGCAGATGTCAATCATTTCCACGCCGCAGGCGGAATGGGCTTTGTGATCGGCACACTACTCGAGCAGCACTTGCTACACGAAGACGTGCAAACCATTATCGGAAAAGGCCTCAGCGCTTATACACAGGAACCGAAAATAAAGGATGGCGCATTAGTTTGGGAGGAAGGCGCACGCACCTCATTGAATTTAAATATCATCCGCCCAGCAAGCGAGCCGTTTACACTAGACGGTGGCATCAAATTATTGAAAGGTAACTTAGGACGCGCGGTCATTAAAACGGCAGCTGTTGCACCTGAGCACCGCATTGTGGAGGCACCTGCCATCGTTTTTCACGAACAAACCGATCTGATGGCTGCATTCAAGCGCGGCGAACTCGATCGGGATTTTATTGCGGTGGTTCCATTTCAAGGCCCTAAGTTCAATGGCATGCCCGAATTGCACAGCCTCACCCCTACGCTCACTATTCTTCAAAAGAAAGGCTACAAAGTGGGCCTCGTGACCGACGGGCGCATGTCGGGTGCATCTGGGAAAGTTCCAGCAGCAATCCACCTCACTCCTGAAGCCTACGACGGCGGCCTGATCAGTAAAATACAAACTGGCGACCTCTTGCGCTTAGATAGCGAAAATGGCATTATTGAAGTGCTCAATGAAGCAAGTGTTGTGGCGCGTGCTGAAGTTCAAAAAGACAACACCCAATTTGGATTTGGTCGCGAATTATTTGCCAAGCTGCGTGCAGGCGTGAGCATGAGTGAAGAAGGCGCTTCGTTTATCGTCTAGCCAACACCGACGCGAGTACGGAAAGCACAAGCGCACCCAATACAATCATGAGCGATACACTCGCCTCTATGTGGTAAAACGGCGCCACGAGCATCTTTAAGCCAATAAAGCTCAAGATAAACGCCAGGCCGTATTTCAGCTTAGAGAACATATGAATGGAGTTCGCTAGCAAGAAATACATAGAGCGCAGGCCGAGCACTGCAAAAATATTGGAGGTATACAAAATCAGTGGGTCGTTGGGCGCAATGGCAAAGATGGCTGGAATAGAGTCAATGGCGAAAATAAGATCGGTGGTCTCGATGACCATGAGTACCAAAAATAATTTTGTAGCGATGTGCTTACTGCCTCTTTTGATGAAAAAGCGGTCGTCGTGGTAGTTTTTGGTTACTGGAAATACCTTTCTAAGTAAACGTGCGCCAAGGCTTTTATTGAAATCCTTTTGGTCGTCGTCTTCTGAATCGACTAAAGATTTGATACCGGCATAGACCAAGAACGCACCAAAAATAGTCAAGATGAGGTTCGGACGGAAGAAATAACCCGGCAAGGCGTGAGCACCCTGTTCAAGGCTGAACTGATAGCCAAATAACTCAAAAGCCGGCAAGTAAGTGAGTTTGATCAGGCCAATGCCAGAGAAGATAAAAATACCCCTGAAAATGAGGGCGCCAATAATGCCCCAAAAGAGCACGCGGTGCTGAAGCTTGCCTTCTAGCTTGAAAAACTTGAATACCAAAATAAAGACAAACATGTTGTCTACAGACAGTGCTTCTTCTATCCAATAAGCAGATTGGTATTCGGCGAACTTAGCGAAGCCCATTTGCCACCATACCAAAGCACTGAAACCCATAGACAAGCCAATCCAGATGAGCGTCCAGCGCAGGGCTTCTTTGTTGGAGATTTGATGTGACTTTTTATTGACCAATCCTAAATCGATCAGGAGCATGGTAAAAATAACGACCACAAAAATGGCAAGCAACCAAGGATTAAATGACATGTCAAAAAGTTTCTGCAAAATTAAAAAGAAAGCCACATGAAATTCATGTGGCTTTCAACAATAAGTAAAAAGGTTGGCTTATTTTTTCTCGAGCAAATAGGTAACCGAATTTGCTGCATTGACGAATCCGCCGGTGATGCAGAGGTCTTTCATTTTTGCTTTCTCTCCGTTAGGAGCAACAACCGTCTTTTTGTAAGTGGCAGTAGTGGCCATCAAGACTTCGCGCACTTCTGAGGCGCTCAATTCAGGAAAGTAACTTCTGATAAGTGCCGCCACACCTGCAGTTGCAGGACAAGCCATAGATGTGCCGCTTGCGTTTCCGTAGTTGAAATCAGGAACTGTAGAGTAGATGTCTACACCTGGCGCAAAGAAGTCTACGGTTGTAGCGCCGTAGTTTGAGAAATCGGCGAGAATTGTTTTCCCGCTTTTTGAGCTGCTGCTCGCCCCTACTTCGATCCAGTTTGGAGCGGTTGTTTTGTTGTTCAACAGACGCGTTGGGTAAGAATCTTCTACATCTTTGTTTTTGGCGTCGTTACCTGCTGCGTGCACGAGTAATACGTCTTTGCTGCGCGCGTACTCGATGGCTGCATCTACGTAGTCTTTGTTGGGTGTCCAGTACTTACCAAATGACATATTGATCACTTTAGCCCCGTTGTCTACAGCGTAAATAATGGCGTTTGCAACGTCTTTGTCGCGCTCGTCTCCGTCTGGAACAGCACGCAAGACCATAATGCGAACGTTGTCGGCAACACCGTCAATGCCCATTCCGTTGTTGCGTGTAGCGGCAATGATGCCCGATACGTGCGTTCCGTGAAATGCATCGGGGCCTTCATAGCGGTTGCAACCGTAAATTTTGCTTGAAAAATCGTTAGGGTTGTCGCCTACGATTGTTGTGCGGATAGAATCTGCATCTAACTTAGATAAGTCAAGTGCACTTTGCATCGATTTGAGGGCGCCGTCGATTTCGGTATTGAGTTGCTCGGCTGGAATCATGGCGAGAAGTGCCTTCATGCGGTTTTGGATGCGCTTGTCGGTTTCTGTCTCAGGCGTAAAAGCAGCATTGGTTTCTTTGGAAAAAGGCACACCAGCTTGTTTTTCGACGCGCTGCATATAATCTGCGAGCAACTTGACGTTTTTAACAGAAGCTTCTTTGTCTGCAATTTCTTTTTCGAATGCAATTTTGATTTTTTCATAGGTTGCAAAACGCGCAAGCTCTGCGCTTGAAATGTTTTCTACTTTTTTACCTTTGAAATATTCAGATTCCATGCGATACATACGCGCAAGCTCCAAAGCTTCTTTGTCGATGTCTTCAGTGGGGCCACCTAAGAAAGACCACCCGTTGATGTCGTCGATGTAGCCGTTTTTGTCGTCGTCGATGCCGTTGTTCGGAATTTCGTCTTCGTTGATCCAGATGACGTCTTTGAGGTCTGGATGATCGGTTTCTACACCTGAATCGATCACGGCAACAATAACCGTTGTGGATTTTTTACCTGCTGCAGTGAGCATTTCGTAAGCCTTGGTGGCACCTGTTCCGTAAACGCCGTCGGCTTTTGGGTCTTTGAGGTACCAATTGAGGTTTTCAGGGCCTTCTGTCTCGCTTTTTTGTGCAAACGAAACCATAGTAAGACCTACGAAAGTGCATAAAATGAAGTTTTTTGTCATGAGTTATTTAGTTTGAGAAAACGAAAATACATTTTATTTTCAGCAGAAGAAAATCTTGTTGAAAAGTTACTTTGTGGAGAAAACGTTCAAAACAATGTAGCGCTGGTTACAAATTAAGACCAAACAAAGCATTAATTTTGTTCAAAACAAACATCATGAGTCAAATCGAACGCATTTCTTGCCTTATTATAGGTTCGGGCCCAGCGGGCTACACAGCAGCAATTTACGCCGCTAGAGCAGACATGAAACCCGTCATGTATCAAGGCATGCAACCAGGTGGTCAACTAACCACTACCAACGAAGTAGAAAATTTTCCGGGCTACCCAGATGGCATCACAGGCCCCGACATGATGCTCCAATTAGAAGCACAAGCCAAGCGTTTTGACACCGACGTGCGCAGTGGTTTCATCACCCGCGTAGACTTCTCGGGCAGCGTCCACAAATGCTGGACCGAAGACGGTCATGAAATCCATGCCGATACCATTATCATTTCTACTGGCGCCTCTGCCAAATACCTCGGCCTCGAAAGCGAGCAACACTACCTCAAATTGGGTGGCGGTGTATCGGCTTGTGCCGTGTGCGACGGATTTTTCTATCGCAAGCAAGAAGTGGTCATTGTAGGTGCCGGCGACTCCGCTTGCGAAGAAGCACACTACCTTTCTAAATTATGTACCAAAGTCACGATGCTCGTGCGTCGCGACGAATTCCGCGCCTCCAAAATCATGGCAGAACGCGTTAAAAACACGCCCAACATCGATATCCGTTTCAATGCCGAAACCTTAGAAGTATTAGGCGATGGTCAATTAGTTACTGGCGTGCGCATCATCGACCGCGCAAGCAACCAAGAAAGCGAAATACCTTGCACAGGTTTCTTTGTCGCGATTGGTCACCAACCCAACACTGCCGTATTCCAAGATTATATCGATCTAGACGAAACCGGATACATCAAGTACGCCCAGCCGGGCACTAGCAAAACCAATGTTGCGGGTGTTTTTGTTGCGGGAGACGCCGCCGACAAAACGTATCGCCAGGCTATTACAGCTGCGGGCACAGGTTGCATGGCCGCTCTTGACGCAGAGCGTTACTTGGCTGCAAAGGGCCATTAATACAATTCAAATAAAATCGTGAATCAAAGCAGTGCTCAACGCACTGCTTTTTCGTTTAACAACTTGATGAAGTGAAAACCCTTGGGGCTATACCCTTGGTTGTAAAAGAATTTGTGCGCTTTGAAATTACTCGTGTAAGAATCCAAAGCCAACATATTACAATTTTCTTCGACTGCGGTTTGTTCTAAGGTCTGAAAAATCAATTCCCCCACGCCCTTACTTCTATAGGCCGGATCCACGACAATATTATCCAATTCTAAATACTTGCCAATCCAAAGCTTGTTGCCAATCCAGAAGCCAGAAATGGCAATGCACTTTGCGTTTTCATAAACCGCGAGTTGGCAATAATTGTGCGGCAACATCAAGTCGAGTTCTTGGTCGTACTGTGCTGCGGTGAGGCTAGGATACAGAAATTGCAAGACCTCGAGTTGCGCAAGCATTTCTTCTTTGGTTTTTAAAAATTGCAGCTGGAAATTCATTTGGTCTTATTTAAGTAAGTAGGTATCGAATAATTCGGTAATGCGGCGGTATTCATCGGTCCAAGAGGAGGTGTATTGAAAGCCGTGGCGCTCTACCGGATACAAAGCCATCCACCAATCTTTTTTACCTAGCTCGATCAAGCGCTGATTGAGTCTGACGACGTCTTGAAACTGCACGTTGTCGTCGATCATGCCGTGCAAAATCAAAAGCGGATCTTGTAAACCTTCCGCAAAATAAATCGGCGAACTTTGGAGATACGCCTCGGGGTCTGCAGCTGGTGTATTGAGGATGTTCGTGGTGTATTCGTGGTTGTAATGCGCCCAATCAGTAACGGAGCGCAGTGCTGCACCGCAGGCAAAAGTTCCTGGTTCGGTAAAAAGCCCCATGAGCGTAATGAAACCGCCATAAGAACCGCCGTAAATCCCTACTCTACTAGAGTCAATGCCATAATTTGAAACCAAAAACTGTTTGGCATCGACAAAATCTTGTAAGTCTCTGCCGCCCATGTGACGGTAAATGGCAGTGCGGTAATTGCGGCCGTACCCTTCGCTGGCGCGGTAATCGACGTCGAGCACGGTGTAGCCCTTTTCGATGAGCAGTTGATGAAACATGAACTCGCGCTGGTAGTAGCTCCAGTAATGATGCGCGTTTTGCAAATAGCCCGCGCCGTGCACAAACAAAACAGCTGCGCCATTTTTGAGTTCGGACTTGGGTGTATACATTCGGGCATAGACAGCAACGCCATCTGAACCTTTAAAGCTTAAAATTTCGGGCTTTTGCCAGGGATAGGTTCTAAATACTTCTGTAGTAGACTTCGTGAGTTGAACTTGATCTTTCGGATTTTTGAGCGAACACGTAAATAACTCCCAAGGCTGGGTGCTCGTACTGAAACGGTAAGCCAATTGCTTTTCGTCTGGTGAAAGTTGTACTTCGTAGGCGCCAAGTTCTGACAGGAGTGGTTTGATTTCTAGCTTTTTGAGATCCAACTTGTAAAAACTGCGCGCCCCAGGATGCAACAAATTGGTATTCAGGTAAAAAGAATTGCTATCCTTAGCCAAAAGCACTTGATGGACTTCAAAGTTGCCGCTTGTGAGGGCTAACTTGGTTTTGGTTTGTAGATCAAAGGTGTACAAGTGGGAATAACCTGATTCTTCTGACTGAAAATAGATGGTTTGGGAGTCACGAAGCCAACCGAGTGTGCCGGTCTCAAAATTCCAAGAAGAAATACCCGGCCCACCAATCCAGGCGCTGTCGTGCTGGTGCTCGAGTTCTTGAATTTCATGTTTTTCTAAATTGATGCAGACAATCCAACGGTCCTTGTTGTCGGCACTGCGGATATCTACCAAAGCCAATGGTTGGGTTTTGGCAAAGATGGCCAGATGAAAAATCAGTTCGCGCTTGTCGTTATTGATTTGTGAAAGCTGAGAGAAATCGAGTAATACCAGTGTGTCGGATTGGATATCATGCAGGTATAATGTCTGGGAAGGCTCCTCGTTTTGCACCTTGGAACGCGATTTTTCATTGAAAACATGCGCGTCTGAAGCAATAAAATGTGGCACTTCTGTTGGTTTGGCTTCTGGCTCCTGTTCTTGCTTGAGCAATACAAACCGTGCAGTCGGATCGACCTGAAATGCCCCTTCGGGATCAAACGGCAAAGAAAAAATACTTGGCTCATCGAACTTGGTATTTTGCAATGCTTTTTTGCGAACGCTTTCAAACAATTCAAGCTCGGTTTGTGTCAGGACGTTGTCGGCCGCAGGCTTTTCGGATTTTGATTTTTGGTAGCTCACTAAATTTTTGGCCAGGCCATATTGCAGATCGAAGACAAACAAACTTTGACCTTGCTGCAAAATCAATTTTTTGGGGTCGGCCTGCGCTTGGATGTTCCAGATGTCGTTGGTGAACAAAGGGTAAGATTTGATTTGCTTAGCGGCTAGGTCATTGAATTGCAATTCGTTGTCTTGGATGCGCACCCTATTGAGGGCACCTTGCCCGGGTGTCCAGACCCAGCGCTTTTGCCAATCAGAATGGTTCATGATGTTGGTTTGCTGCAACTGAAGGTCGTAGACATAATAAGTAGTTTGCAAGGAATCTGGATGTTTTTTCCAGTAGTAAATTTGTTTGCCATCCAAGCCCCATTCGGGTGCTTCTGGCAAGACGCCGACAAAGCCAGGGCCTTTCATGATTTGATCGAGTTGGAGCTGAGCCGTGCTTTGAACGGCCATACAACAAACAAAAGAGATGAACAAGGTAAATTTCATTCGCTAAAAATAGAAATAATTGTACTTTTGGATGAAAGAATCGGTATGAAGAAATTGCTTTACATGATCTTACCCGAAAGGGCCTACTTACTTACCTTGCATCGGTTCTTTTACCTGCTCTATGATTTAGGCTTTCTCAAGAACAAAGAAGCCTTCAAATTTCATTATTTCATCAAGCGCATCATTCGCCCAGAATTCGTTGTGATCGACATCGGGGCCAACCTCGGCTACTTTGCCAAGAACTTTGCGCGCCTGGCCAACAAAGGAAAGGTCATCGCCATCGAGCCCTTGCCTCAATTCCATGCCATCCTCGATCATTTTATCGGACACCAAGAAAATGTAGAGCTACACAACGTAGCGCTCGGCAAAGAAGCAGGTAGCATTACCATGGTGCTCCCCCAAACCAACGGCATGCTCCGCACGGGCCTCCCACACATCATGCGCCCCGATGAAAAAAGCACCACCGAACGCACCCAAACCGTACAAATGGTCAATACCTCCGATTTTTTCCACACGTTTGAACGCATCGACTACATCAAATGCGACATCGAAGGCCACGAATGGGAAGTTTTTGAATTGCTAGAAGATATCTTAGCGAGCAAGCGCCCAGTTGTACAATTAGAAATCGACCCCAAAAACGAAACCACACTCTTTGCATTTTTTGAAAAACTACAGTACCAACGTTGCGGCATTGACCAAAACATGTGTAAGGTAGAAACCACAGTCCATTTTGGCGGAGATTATCTTTTTGTCCCGAAAGAAAACATACAACTGCTTGACACATGGAACGCTTAAGCTCCCTCCTTTCCCGTCTACTTACCATCCTTTGCTTGAGCTACATGCTACTCGGTTGCGAAAAAGGAACGGGCAGCTTTGTTTTTACAGGCACCGTAAGCGACCTTACTTTCAAACAAGGTCTTGAAGGCGCCCAAATCAAGCTTTACAAAGTACCTATTGGAACCTCTGACGAAATTTTCGTGCAGAACATTACCCTTTCAAGCACCGGCGCTTACAAATTTGAAGTGCCAAGAGAACGCATGGAGCGCTATATTTTGCGCGTTCAAAAAGATTTATATTTTCCCATTGAGAAAGAAGTCTATTATTCAGAGCTCAGCATTCAGTCCGACAACATTTTTGATTTGAATACAAAGGCGCAGTCTTGGGCGAAAATTCATTTCAAAAACCTGAACCCCAACCCTACAGATCATTTTAGGTACATCAAGCAAGAAGGCTTGGCCGCTTGCGCGAGTTGCTGCCCCAGCACAACCCAAGATTTTTATGGCCCCTTAGACACCACGTTTTACTGCCTGAACAACGGCAATACCACCTACTCTCTTTTTTATTGGGAAATGAACACCTCAAACAATGGGCAAAAGAGCACTTTTACAACTGCTTTTGACACCACGCTCATCGAGGTGATCTACTAATTGGCTTTGAATTTGGCGTCTGGAATGCCTTGGTTTACTTTGTAATTGCTGAGTTGTAACACAATTGTACCCGTTTGCGAGCCTTCTGCAGCTTTTGGTTTTTTCTTGTTTTGATGTAAATCGGCAGCCACACTTTTCGGCAGCTTGAATTTCTTGACGTCAATGGTGAACACCATTTTGTAGGGCAAACCGTATTTGGCTTGGTCTCCGTAGAAATAGTTGATGTCTAAAGTACCATTACTCTTGCTCGTGATTTGAGACTTCAAGATCAAGTCTTTGACAGGGTCTATCCAGAGTTTGACGAGAATGACATCTGCGTTTTCTGTGAGCGGCAATACCGAAACTACTGAAGTCTTGACCTCGCCAAGCATTTTGCTGCCGTTTAGGGCGCAAGTGTAGCCCTTCTCGTTGGTCAAAAAATTATTGAGTTCGCCAAGGCCTTGTTTAGGTAGAATAGCGATGCCTTTAGACTCCACCTTCATTTGATTGGGCTGTTTGTAAAAAACCTTGGCGTCTACTTCGTCGATTTTAATCATTGGCACCTGCGCCTTAATGTGTACGTCTGCAGAATAATCAGTGACTTTTTCCAGCTTGAGCCGAACAGCCTTGACTAATTCGTTGGGATCTTGGGCGCTTGCAAGTTGACTAAGTAACAAAAACGATAAGAAAAGTAGTGGTTTCATGAAGTAATGTCTTTGCGTTTGAATTTGAAAATGGCGATGGCTACAAATAAGATGTTGTGTCCGAGTAAGATCCAGACAGACTCCCAAATAGCCGACCACGGCACTGGATCGCTGAAAAAGGAGCGCCAAGAAGCCATGTGGGTTGTGAAGAGCCAAGGCTTGACGTGGTCAAACACACTGACGTCCAATGAGCCAATAATGGTAAAAAGAATGATGACTGCCATGGTGGATACAATTGGCCCAATGGAGTTGTCGGCAAAGGCCGAAAAAGCGATGGAAAGCGTGGCAATGGTCATGAGCGCCAAATAAGCTACGGCAAAGGCCAAGCCATAGCGCCATAAGATATCGGCGTAATTGAGGATCACCAAGCCGTCGGAGTTCAGGACAATCAGATCGCCGGTGCCGAACATCCAGCGGCCCACCACGAGGGCTAGAAAACCCATCCAGACGACCAAAATAAAAGTATAAACAGCTGCGGCAATCAATTTAGAAAACACAACTTGGCTGCGGCTAATTGGTTTGGTGAGCAACATGCGGAGTGTCCCCATTGCGGCCTCGCCAGAGAGTAAGTCGCCGGTGACGAGTGCCACCAGTAATGGAATGTGCACAATGAGCATTTGCAGCACGATAAATGCGATCAGGTTGCCATTGAGGATATTGCCATTGAAAGAAAGTGTTTGCTCAAAAGACGCCGTCACAAAAGAAATGTACATGCGGCCATCTGCCTTCATGGCAAATAAAATGATAAGAATCAGTAAGGTGAGTGCAGCAAGCCCAATGTAAC
Source organism: Bacteroidota bacterium (assembly GCA_041168605.1). Lineage (GTDB taxonomy): Bacteria > Bacteroidota > Bacteroidia > Flavobacteriales_D > Crocinitomicaceae > UBA952. The sequence continues at coordinate 37,148 of JBEEKN010000011.1, forward strand.
TGCGGGGCTTGGCCAGGATCTTAATGAATTCGTTGTAAGTGTTTTTCCAGAGCATCAGTTTTGGGTCATTTGAATGAAAAAATCTTCGAGTGTGCGCTTGGGCTCTAAGGCAACTACCGCAAAACCCGCATTAACCAACGCTGCATTGACGGCAGGAATCAGCATTCGTTCCACGTTTAATTCGATTGTTTTGGGAGAAATCACTTCTGCACTTAAGGATGGGAATTGTTGTTTGAGTAGCTGCAGGGCTGCGTCGCTTCTGTCGATGAGCTCAATAGAAAGGAGTGTTTCTTGCGCGTTCATGAGTTCAGATACCGAGCCCTCGATAATGGTTTGCCCTTTATTGATGATCACCATCCGATTGGCCACGTGTTCGATTTCGGCCAATTGATGCGAGGATAAGATGACGGTTTTGTTTTGCTCGTTTTTGAGGCGCAAAATGAGGTCGCGCACCTCGATGATGCCTTGCGGATCTAAACCCGTGGTGGGCTCGTCTAAGATGATGAGCTCGGGCTGGTGCAACAAAGTTTGGGCAATTCCTAAGCGCTGGCGCATACCGTGCGAGAAACCACCTACTTTGTCTTTCTCGCGACCCGTTAGACCCACAAAGTCAAGGGTTTCAAAAATCGTTTTCTGACTGACGTCGGCCCCAGAAATACGGGCAAAAATCTCTAAATTCTTGCGCGCCGATAAATATTTGTAAAAATCTGGCTTTTCGACAATGCTGCCGACTTGTGCGAGAATTTCGTTTCGGGCTTCAAAAAGGTTCTTGCCAAAGATATTGATCTGGCCTGCATTGGGCTTGATCAAAGAGAGCATGCAGCGCATGGTGGTGCTTTTTCCGGCACCGTTTGGCCCTAAGAAACCAAAGACATCGCCTTTGTTGACCGTAAAACTGACATCTTTGACGGCAGTAAACGCACCAAAGTTCTTTTGCAAACCTTTGACTTCAATAATTGGTTCTTGGTTCATGGGTACAAGTTACAATAAATAGACGGCGTACAGTGCAACTTAGGTTACCCAAAGAGCTGATCAACCTTTTGAAAGCGATAGGAAAATATTTGCTCCAACTTGGGCTTCACAAGCCAAGGATGCACCAACCTACCCAAAATGCCAAAAGGCAAGACATAAGTGACGATATCTGTCATTTCGACACCGCCGTCTACCGCCTTGAAATGGTGTTCGTGGTGCCATATTTTATATGGGCCGACGCGTTGTTCGTCTACAAAGAAGTTCAGGTCTTTGACGGTTTTGATTTCGGTCACCCAGCCTAACGGAATGCCGGCCAGCGGTTTAACCGTATAGGCAATCATGAGGCCTTCGTACATTTTTTGAGGTACGTCGGACTTCACGACAAAACCCATTGAGGGCGGCGTGATTTCTTTGAGGTTGTGGGGAGACGAAAAGAAGTCCCAGCAGGTTTGTAAATCTGCTTTGATAAATTGAGTGCGCTTGAGTTGATACATGCTTTTTAAACACGCAGCCATGCAGAATGTTTAGCGCAAAGCAAAGGCTTTTTGAGCGGGTTTCGGCCCCAAAACAAAACGGAGCTCACCGCCTTGCATCAGGTCGAGATGCGAAATAAATGGTTTTGAAAGGCGCTTGCCGTTCCAGTACACCGCCTGGATATACACGTTTTGATCCGAATTGTTTTCCGTAACGATCTGTAAAATATGCTGTCCATCCAATTGTAATGTCGCCTCCTTTACCAAAGGCGTGGTCAGGGCATAATTGGGTGAACCCGGCGCAAACGGATAAAAACCTAGCGCTGAAAAAATATACCAAGCGCTCATTTGGCCGCAGTCGTCATTGCCACCCATGCCTTCGGACTTCAAGCTATATTGTTTATCGAGGATCATGCGGGTGGCGGCTTGTGTTTTCCAAGGTTGGGACGTAAAGTTGTAGAAGTAAGGGATGTGATGCGAGGGCTCGTTTCCATGGACGTAATTGCCAATAATGCCCGAACGCATGATGTCTTCTGTGTTTTCAAAATAGCGATCCGGAAGCTCCATTTCAAACAACGAATCGAGGTGCGGAATAAAGCGTTTCTCTGAACCCATTAATTTGATCAAGGTCTGAGGTGCTTGCGGCACATAAAAACTGTAATTCCAGGCATTGCCCTCAATAAAGCCCTGCCCGTGGGTGTCTAGCGGATCAAACGGGTTTTTGAAGTTACCGTTCGAGAGGCGCGGCCGCATAAAACCGGTTTGCGCATCAAAAACATTTAAAAAATTTTGTGAACGCTTGTTGTAAACCTGCGCAAGGCTATCGTTTTTGAATACAGTGGCCATTTGTGCGATACACCAGTCGTCGTAGGCGTATTCTAAGGTTTTGGACACCGAACTACCGCTTTTGTCTTCGGGAACATAACCCAAATCTAAGTAGTCTCCTAAACCCTCATAAAAGCGTTGATTGGAAGTTTCTACCGCCGACCACAAATAGCGCTCAGGGTTGTGCAAATAAGGATTTTGCTTGACCACCGCATCGGCCTGCACCGAAACCGCATGATAGCCAATCATGCACCAATTTTCATTGGCATAATGCGACCACACTGGCAACATATGATGCACACTTTGCTGATAATGCTGCTGCATAGACTCCAGCATATCGGCATTTACTTTGGGGTAAAAAAGATTCAAAAAAGGCTGTTCTGCGCGGTAGGTATCCCATAAAGAAAACGTGGTGTAATTGGTGAAACCCTCCGCTTTGTGAATGCGCTGATCGAGGCTGCGGTAGCTCGAATCTACGTCCATAAATATACTAGAACCAATCAGGCTATGGTACCAAGCGGTATAAAAAGTGAGCGCGTCATCTTGATGCAGAAAAGAAACATCTTTCACCAAAGCAAAGGCGTCGTCCCATTCTTTTTGAGCGGCTTTTGCATACTTTTCAAACCCCGGTGTTGGCGCTTCGGCGGCCAGATTTGCCAACGCACCTTCGATGGACACACCAGACAAGGCCACCCTGAATTCCACTTCCTTTGCGGCGCCAAAAAACAACGCAGCTTTGAGGCCCTGCCCTGCGCCTTCTGCAAAATGCTGTTCGGTGTCAAATTTGCGCCAGAAACCTTTGTACATACTCGGTTTTAGATCTTTCATTTGGTAACTTGACAAAGGCACAGACAAGGCGATTGCAAAATAAATGGTGCGTGTTCTCCCCCAGCCATTGGTTTGCTTGTAGCCGGTCAGTAGGGTGTCGTTTTCGACGCGTAAAAAGCACCAGACGTTTTTGCCGTCGTAGTTGTATATACCGTGCGTCAGGTCGAGGATAAAATGCGTGGGCGCGCCATCGTGCAATTGATATTTATGGATGCCTACCCTTTTGGTGGTGGTCAATTCTACATCTATATCGACTTCGTCTAAATGCACTGCGTAATAACCCGGCTGCGCCACTTCATCGTGCGCAAAACCAGATCGATAACCTTTTTGAGGCTCGGCAGCTGTTCCTGGGTTCCATTGCACAGCACCTCTGTTGGGCATCAATAAAATATCGCCGAGGTCCGAGTGGCCTGTGCCGCTGAAATGCGTATGCGAAAAACCAACTATACTGCTATCGGCATACTGATAACCAGCACAATACCGATAAACATCTGGCTGATACTTTCCCGCGACAGCAAAAGGAATGGTATCGGTATCGGGGCTCAATTGAACCGCGCCAAATGGCAGCGTGGCGCCCGGAAAGGTATGACCTGCCTCAGCAGTTCCAATGAATGGCCTGACGAGAAGATCGAGATCTTGCTGTGCCCTACTGATAAAAACGTTGAAAGCAAGGCTAAAAGTGAAAAACAAACGCATAGTTAAAAATAAAAAAAGCACGGCTTGAAAAAACCGTGCTTTGAAAAAATCGTCAAAAAGGAATTACAAAAGCTCGACAACCATTGCCGAAGCGCCGCCGCCACCATTGCAAATACCTGCTGCACCGCGCTTGCCGCCATTTTGTTTGAGGACATTCAAGAGCGTTACAATAATGCGCGAACCGGAGTTGCCAAGCGGATGCCCTAGTGCCACTGCACCACCATTGACATCTACTTTTGCAGGGTCTAGACCAAGGATTTTCATGTTGGCCAAGCCTACAACAGCAAATGCCTGATTGAGCTCCCAGTAATCGATGTCTGAAATAGAAAGCCCTGCTTTGTCTAGTGCTTTTGGAATCGCTAAGGAAGGCGCTGTGGTAAACCATTCTGGCTCTTGTGCTGCATCTGCATACGATACAATTTTGGCAATTGGTTTGAGGTTGTATTTGGCAACCGCTTCTTCTGAAACCAGAATAAGCGCTGAGGCGCCATCGTTGAGTGTTGAAGCATTGGCAGCTGTAATGGTACCTTCTTTGTCAAAAGCAGGACGCAAAGCCGGGATTTTATCTAAAAATACGTTTTTGAATTCTTCGTCTTCGACCACCATGACTGGATCGCCTTTGCGCTGCGGTACCGAAACACCCACTACTTCATCTGCAAAACGACCCGCCTCCCAAGCTGCGGCTGCACGCTGGTAAGAATTGATGGCGAAGGCGTCTTGGTCTTCGCGTGTGATTTCATATTTGGTAGCACACAACTCTGCACAATTGCCCATTGGCACTTTGTTGTAGACATCTAGCAAGCCATCTTTAGTGATGCCGTCCAGCATGCCAATATTGCCAAATTTGGTGCCGTTGCGGCCATCTAAATAATGTGGTGTTTGGGACATGTTTTCCATGCCGCCTACCATCACGATATGGTTGTCACCAGCCAAAATGCTTTGCGCACCCAACATGATTGATTTCATGCCAGAAGCACATACTTTGTTCACGGTTGTACAAGGTACATTTTTACCCAAACCAGCTCCGAGAGCGGCCTGACGGGCTGGCGCCTGGCCAACACCTGCCTGTAGCACGTTGCCCATAAATACTTCATCAATTAAAGCAGGATCGAGTTGAGCTTTTTCAAGTGCACCTTGAATGGCGGTTGCGCCGAGTTGTGTTGCTGATACACCTGAAAATGCACCCATGAAAGAGCCCATTGGCGTGCGGACAGCGGAGAGGATATAAACGGTTTTTGACATGTTGATTGTTTTTGAGCCACGAATTTAAGTAAAAATGTATGTATTTTTGGCTTATGCATTTGCTATCTTCTTATTCTTTGTGGTGGATCCTGCCGATTATTTTGGTTTCGGCCGTCTTGAGCCACCTTTTTTACCGCAACGAAACCTGGATTAAATCAAAATCTAAATATATAAAATACAGCCTTCTAGCGCTTAGAGCATCAAGTTTTTCTTTAATCGGAATTCTACTTTTGGGGCTATTGCTCGAGCAAACGCAATTCGAAATCGAAAAGCCGGTGATCCTGACGCTTATCGACCGCTCCTCCTCCATGAACAACTACAAAGAAAGTGCGGTTTTAGAAAAACAAATCGCAGCGTATCAAAACGCAATAAATGAAAAATTAGGCGCTCGTTTTGAACTTCAAACATGGAATTTTGGAAAAAACCTACAAGTTCCAAACAAGGGCTTTACGGCAGACCAAACCAATATGGAGCTGCCTTTTGAGCAGGCCAGCAACCAGTTTTTGAATCGCAACTTAGGTGCTATTGTGCTCATTTCAGATGGCAATTACAACACCGGCGGGCACCCCATGTACAGCGCTGAAAACCTACCGCTCACAGCTGTTTACAGTTTGGCAGTTGGCGACACCGCACTCAAAAAAGACCTTATCCTCACCAACATAGCCTACAACGACCTCGCTTTTTTAAACAACAACTTTACTTTAGAGGTCGACCTCGAGGCGCAGCGTTTCCCAGGCGCAAATATCCGCGTGAGCCTCTACGAAGACGGCAAAAAAGTCGCTGCACAAAACACGCAATTCAACAAACAACGCAGTGCACAAGCCACGATCTCTTTTGAACTCAAGGCCAAAAAACCGGGCATCCACGAATACAAAGTAGTTATTGAGCGCAGAAAAGGTGAATTTTCTGATCAAAACAACAGCCGCACGGTTTATATAGAAGTCATCGACAGCCGTAGCAAAATTCTGTTGTACAGCCACGCCCCGCACCCAGATATCGCTGCTTTGCAACAAGCGCTCTCGGGAAATGAAAACTACGAAGTATTGGTGGCCCATGCAGCACAACTCAAAGACATCCCAACTAAAGGCTTGGACCTGATTGTTTGGCACGACCCCGGCAAGAATTTTGCAAAAAACCTCTTTGAAACCGCGCAAGCCCAAAAAATCCCTGTATGGTATATTCTTGGCGCGCAAACCGATCAGCAAATTGCCAGCAAATTACAACTCGGGCTTTCACTCGAACTCCGCCAACAACTCGAAGAAGTACAAGCGCAAGCCAACAACAGCTTTGCCCTCTATGCACCCAACACAGAATGGCTCAGCCTCACGCCCTTTCTACCACCACTCACCAAGCGCTTTGGCGAAACAAAAGCCACTGCGGGTACGCAAGTACTTTTTACGCAGCGCATCGGCAACCTTCAAAAAGATAGCCCCTTACTCTGCTTTAATGAAAAAGACCAACAACGCCACGCCACGCTGCTCGGCGAAGGCCTTTGGCGTTGGCGCATGATCAATTTCCTTAAAAAACAAAACCACGAAGCTTTCGATGCGTTTATGGGTGAGGTCTGTGCTTATTTATTAGTCAAAAAAGAAGGCAACGGCTTGCGCGTTCAGGCGCCCAAAAAACTCAGCACCTCAGACAACTGCATCCTCAATGCCAGCTTCTACAACGAGGCCATGCAAGCCATCACCAGCCCAAAAATCAATTGGGAACTCGATTATGAGCACAAAAAAATGCGCAAAGGCAGTTTCAGTACCAAAGGTGCTTTTTACCAACAGCAACTCGGTAAACTCAAGCCCGGGCGCTACTACTGGAAAGCCTCCACCCTTCACAACCAAAAGAAATACACCAAAACAGGGGCTTTTATCGTCGAAGACATCGACCTCGAACAACTCGAATCAGCAGCAAGACACACCACGCTATATCAGTTAGCCGACCAAACAGACGCCAAAGTCTTCAGCCTAAAAGACTACAAAAAACTCATTGCCCAACTCGAAAAAAGCGATGAGCTCGTTGCACTCCGAACCGAAACCCATCAGTTCGACCCCTTATTAGACTATATCCTGCTCTTTTTGCTGCTCAGTGCCCTGCTGATTGCGGAATGGTTTTTGAGAAGATTCCACGGTTCTTATTAAATCTTGATCATGCGTACTTTTTTACTCGTTTTTGCCTTGATCAGCTCTTCTCTTTGTCTTTCGCAAACATATAAAGACGGCGATTTGATTTTTCAGCACAGTGCCTCCGCGCAAAGCACAGCCGTCCAATTGGCCACTGATACTTATTATTCGCATTGTGGGATTATTTTCCATCTCAATGGCAAGGCTTATGTTTTTGAGGCTATTGAACCAGTTGGCGTGCGCACACTCGAAGACTGGATCAACAGTGGTGAAGATCAAAAATATGCGGTGTATCGCCTTCAAAACAGGTCGCTCGATGCAACGGAATTGAGCACTATGAAATCCTATCTTAAAACCCAACTAGACAAGCACTACGACCTCGGCTTCAATTGGTCCGACAAAGAAATGTATTGTTCAGAATTGGTTTACAAGGCCTACAAAGCCATCGGAATTGAATTGTGTAGCCCAAAAGCCTTAAGAGATTTCAATTTAGAAAGCCCACAAGTTCGAAAAATAATGCAGCAGCGCTATGGAGCGCAAATTCCCTATGACGAACCCATGGTTTCACCAGGGCAACTCTCGGATTCCAAACTCCTTTACAAGGTGAATTAAAGACTTATCTTTGAACCATGCGTTTTCAATTCACCACACTTTCTTTTCAAGCATTCACCCCCCAACAATTGTATGCGTATTTACAATTGCGCAGCGAAGTATTTGTGGTCGAGCAAAATTGTGTTTACCAAGACCTCGATAACCTCGATCAAGAATCCTTACACGTGCTCGTCTACGATGCTCATTTACTCGTCGCTTGCGCGCGTATTGTGGCGGCCAATGAAAAATACCCAAACATCTCTATCGGTAGGGTCATTGTAGCGGCAACACACAGAAAACAAGACCTGGGGCACGCACTCATGCGGCAGTGTATTAAAGTAATTGAAGAGCGCTTTGGCACACAAAAAATAGTACTTTCCGCACAAGCACACTTGCAAAACTTTTATAAAAAGCACAACTTTGCACCGCAAGGCGCAATTTACCTTGAAGACGGCATTCCTCACATTCACATGGAAAGAATGCAGTAGCACCAATACCCAATGCAAAACAACATGAAAAAAACCTTACTCTTTACCCTTCTTTCGGGATCATTTTTAATCGGCTGTTCTATCTCAAAAGTGAAAAACTCCGACAGTGCTCAAATGCAAACAATTGACATCAAGGCGCTAGACACCACCATAAGCCCAGCCGACGACTTCTTCTTATTCGCCAACGGCACCTGGATTGCCAACACCCAAATTCCTGCGAGCGAATCGCGTTGGGGAAGCTTCAATGAATTGGAGCAAGCGAACAATCAAAAATTGGTAGCGCTCTTGAAAGAAGCCGCCGAAAACCCCGGAGAATTGGGCTCTCAAAATCAATTGCTTGGGGCTTACTTCAAGTCTTACACAGACATGGCTCGAAGGAATGAATTGGGCCTCCTCCCTATTTTGGAAGACCTTCAAAAAATTGAAGCCCTCCAAAATATCGATGGCCTACAAGCGCTGGTTTCTGGTTTGCACAAAGACGGAATTGGCGCCTTCTTTGGCTTTGGCGTGGGTCAGGACCTCAAAAATGTCACTACAAACGTGGCGTATTTGGGTCAGGGCGGCATTGGTCTTCCAAACAGAGATTATTATTACGATGAAAAATACGCCACGATTCGCGATGCTTATATCAAGCACATTGAGGCCTCTCTTGCGCTCGCAGAAATCCCGAATGCGGCCAAATCAGCACAAAAAGTGTTTGATTTCGAAATGAAGCTTGCTCAGACCATGCTCCGCCCGTCAGAAATGCGCGAACCAGAAAAAACCTACAACAAACAAGCCTTTAACGAAGTAATGCGCAGTTTTGGCCCGCATTTCAACTTTAAAATGTACTTGGCTGAATTAGGCTGTCAAGCACCAGACACAATCGTAGTCAGTAACCCAGCCTTCAACATCCAACTTTCCCAAATTTGGGAAGAGGCTTCTGTCGAAACGCTCAAAAGTTATTTGCAATGGTGTGTCATCAATCATTATGCAGGCCATCTCAACGAAGCTTTTGTGCAACTCAATTTCAATTTCTACGAAGGCGTGTTGTCTGGCAAACGCGAACAGCAACCGATCTACGAACAAGCCATCGAAGAAATGACCAACCTTGAAGTTGGCGAACTTTTGGGCAAAGCATTTGTCGACAAACATTTTTCAAAGGCGGCACAAGAACGTGTCAACGAAATGGTAGACAACCTCCTTTTTGTGTACAAAGAACGCATCGAACAGCTCGACTGGATGGCAGACGCCACCAAAAAAGAAGCCATCATTAAACTCAATGCCATCGGACGCAAATTAGGCTTCCCGAGCAAATGGGAAGATTATTCAAGCCTGCGCTTTTTTGCAGACCGCTATGCGCTCAACTACCGTGAAATGAGTCGTTACAGCGTAGCTAAAAACCTCACAGAGCTTGGCAAACCTGTCGATCAAGAAAAATGGGGCATGCCTGCACACATGGTCAATGCATATTACCACCCGCTGCTCAACGAAATCGCTTTTCCGGCAGGCATCATGCAAGCGCCTTTCTTTGACGAAAAATTCGAAGATGCTGTCAACTACGGACGCATCGGCATGGTCATTGGCCATGAGTTTACACACGGCTTCGACGATATGGGTAGTAAATTTGCTGCAGACGGCTCGTTTACCAACTGGTGGACCGAAGAAGACCGCTTGCTCTTTGAAGAAAAGACCAAACTTTTAGGTGCTACATTTTCTGGCTTCTGCCCAATGGAAGACCACTGTGTGAATCCTGAACTCACCATGGGTGAAAACATTGCGGATTTGGGTGGCCTCACGATGGCTTACTACGCCTACAAAAGAACTGATGAATTCAAGGCTAATGAAATGAAGGCTGGCTTCACCCCTGCGCAACGCTTCTTTATTGCGTATGCACAGCTTTGGAAAATCAAATACACAGATGCTGAAATGAAAAAGCGCTTGGCTACAGACCCGCATTCACCTGGTATGTATCGTGTGAACGGCCCTTTGAAAAATTGTCCGGAGTTTTTTGAAGCATTTCAGGTTCCGGAAGGCAGAGAGATGCGCAACGACGTTAAAAAAGTTGCCCGCATTTGGTAAGAAAATCGGCGCTTGAGAGTTGTTCTTGAGCGCCTGTTTCCATGTTTTTGAGGCTGAGCATTCCTGCAGCAGCTTCTTCTTCACCAATGATAACGACATAGGCCACATTGCGGTCGTTGGCATATTTGAGTTGCTTTTGTAGCTTGGCAGCACTCGGATACATTTCGGCAGCCAGTCCAAGATTACGCACCTGCTGTAAGAGTTTAAGACCATGTTTGGCTTCGCGCGCGCCAAAATTCACAAATAAAATATCGAGGGTACGGTTGAGTTCTTTGGGAAAGAGCTCGAGTTCGGTCATGACATCATAAATGCGGTCTGCACCGAAAGAAACCCCTACTCCCGACAATCCTTTTAAACCGAACAGCGCCGTGAGGTCGTCGTAGCGGCCACCCCCACAAATACTGCCCATTTTCACATCTTTTGCCTTGACTTCAAAAATAGCGCCTGTATAGTAATTGAGGCCGCGCGCTAAAGTCAAATCAAAAATGAGCTCGCCGCGTTGCAAGCCAAGTTCGCTAATTTGTTCAAATACTTCTGCGAGTTCATCGAGGCCTTTGAGGCCAATTTCGCTGCTTGCCAAGTACGAACGCATGAGGTTCATTTTGGAGTCGTTGCTGCCTTCAAAAGCAAATAAGGGCTTGATTTTTTCGATGGAAGTTGGCGCAAAGCCTTTGGCGTTGAGCTCGTCTATGACGCCGTCTTCCCCAATTTTATCCAATTTGTCGAGGGCTACGGTTAAATCGATGATGCGCTCCGAGACGCCACATACTTCTGCAATGCCACTCAGCACTTTGCGGTTATTGATTTGAATGCTAAAACCAGGCAGTTCTAAATTGCTCAAGACTTCGTCGAAAATCTGAATGAGTTCTACCTCATACAAGAGAGAATCCGAACCAACTACATCGACGTCGCATTGCGTGAATTCTTGGTAACGACCGTGCTGTGGACGGTCAGCGCGCCACACTGGCTGGATTTGATAGCGCTTAAACGGAAAAGTGAGGTCGTTTTGGTGCTGCACCACAAAACGCGCAAAAGGCACGGTGAGGTCATAGCGCAGTGCTTTTTCTGCCAAGGAATTGGCAAAACGTGGCAGGTTGTCTTGGGCCAGTGCATCGAGGTCGGCTTTTTTCATCTTCTCACCTGAGTTCAGGATCCTGAAAATGAGGCGATCGCCCTCTTCGCCGTACTTACCCATTAGCGTAGTAGACAACTCAAAACTCGGCGTTTCTATTGGCGCATAGCCATAGCGTCTGAATACTTCTTTGATGATCGCGAACATATAGTTGCGCTTGGCTACTTCTGTCGGAAGAAAATCGCGGGTGCCTTTAGGAATTGCAGGTTTTTGAGCCATCTTATATACTGGTATGTTGAAGATATAATTGGTAAATAACGCCGTCGGAGAGGCCGATTTTTGGAACAAGCAGCGTTTGTTGCCCCAATGCCTCTAGCGCAGTAATGTAAATTTTTAAAGCGGGAACAATGACATCTGCGCGGTCTGGCTTGAGTTGATATTGCGCACAACGCGCCTCGAGCGGAAGTGCGGCTAAGGTATCGTGTAAACCGACTAATGCAGACAGCGTTAGGGTGTCTTTTTGCTTTGGCGCTAGCATTTTGAGCGCACGGTTGATGTTTCCACCTGTTCCAAAAATCATGTGTGCTTCGTCTAGACGCACGTTGTGTTGGATCCAGGCTGAAAACTCAGACCAACTTTGCGGATCGGTTTTGCCTTTTAAGATGCGAATGGTACCGAGTTCAAAAGAGCGGGCCGCTACTTTTTGGCCATGCTCAAAAATACTGATTTCCGTACTGCCTCCACCGACGTCTACCACTACAAATTGCTGCTGTTTTTGCAATTGTAAAATCTCAAAAGAATTGAAAATGAGTTGCGCTTCTTCGTCTCCTGAAATGATATCAATTTGGACACCCGTTTCTTGTAGAATTTGCTTGGCAATTTTCTTGCCGTTGCTCGCTTCTCTCATGGCGGAGGTGGCTACAGCCCTGAGCGCACTTACCTCGTGAGCTGCCGCAAGTAAACTAAACGCTTGTATCGTTTGCTGAAAATGCAGGGCCTTTTGCGCGCTGATTTTACCTTTATCGAAGACTTCTTCACCGAGGCGGAGTGGCACGCGGTAATAGGCTAATTTTTGAAAATGGATGCGGCCTTCGGTTTGTTGCACGTGGGCAATTAGCAGCCTTGCGGCATTTGTTCCGATATCTATGGCAGCAAACTTCATTTTGCAAAATTAAACAATGCCCTTTGCAAACCGCAAAATATTTTGTTTATTTGTTAGCAAGTCTATGAAGATCCGCGAGCGACATATTTTCAAATCCAAAACAGCGCCCCAACCGGGCAGCCTCTTGCTCGCAGACCCTCACCTCACCGAAGACTTCTTTCAGCGCGCAGCAATATTACTTGTGGCCCACGACGCTCATGAGAGCTTTGGCTTGGTACTCAACCATCCTACCGAACTTGTTTTGAGTGATCTTTTTGACCACATCGAACTCGATTTACCTATCTACAACGGAGGGCCGGTTGCGCCAGAACAGCTTTTTTACTTGCACCGCTTTGCCAACATCAAAGGAGCTACGCGCGTCACCGAACACCTCTTCTTTGGCGGCGACTGGCAAGAAGTCTTGACCAATGCAGTCGTTTTAAAAAAGCCAGAAAATCACTTGCGTCTGTTTGCAGGATACGCAGGTTGGGGTGCCGAGCAATTGAGCGAAGAACTCCAAGACTTCGCCTGGATTTGCACAACAGATTTCGAAGACCAAAGCATCCTCAAAGTGGATCCGGCGGTCCTTTGGAAAAAAAGCATGCTCGAGCAGGGGCCAAAACTGGCCATGTTTGCGCATTTTCCGCTCAATGCCTCCGATAATTAATCTAGCTACTCGCTTGTATTTCAGGTAATTTTTACTACCTTTGTACCTCATTTTGAAGTGTGCTCCCTGAAAGCACCAATTATTTTTGTTTAACAACTTTCTGATATTCAGGGTATTGGAAATACAAATTTACCGCCTCATGGCTAAAAACATTGAACCGCAGGGAACTGCAGATTTTGATTGGGAAGCGCTCCAATTGGATGGCTACAATCAAGTAGAACGCTCCGAACTCGGAGATCGCTACGAAAAAACCTTGACTTCCATCATGGAAAAAGAAGTCATTCAAGGTACCGTTGTCTCTATCAACAAAAAAGAAGTAATCATCAATATTGGTTACAAATCTGAAGGTGTTGTTGCTGCCAACGAATTTCGCTACAACGCAGAGCTCAAAGCTGGCGATGTTGTAGACGTATTTGTTGACTGCTTAGAAGACAAAACAGGTCAATTGATCGTTTCTCACCGCACTGCACGTATGCACAGCGCTTGGATCCGCGTCAACGACGTTCTACGCACAGGTGAAATCATCACTGGTTTTGTAAAATGCAGAACTAAAGGTGGTCTTATTGTAGACGTATTCGGAATCGAAGCCTTCTTACCAGGATCTCAAATTGACGTGAAACCAATTCGCGACTACGACATCTACGTAGGTAAAAACATGGAATTCAAAGTCGTTAAAATCAACGAAGAATTCCGCAACGTTGTGGTTTCTCACAAAGCACTTATCGAGGCTGAACTCGAAGAACAAAAGAAACAAATCATCTCTGGTCTCGAAAAAGGACAAGTCTTGGAAGGTGTGGTTAAAAACATCACTTCATACGGTGTCTTCATCGACCTCGGTGGCGTTGACGGCCTCATCCACATCACTGACCTTTCTTGGGGACGCGTTACGCATCCAGAAGAAATGCTTGAATTGGATCAAAAAATCAATGTGGTTATCCTCGATTTCGACGACGACAAAAAACGCATTGCACTTGGCTTGAAACAATTGCAACCACATCCATGGGATT
>JBEEKN010000012.1:0-51268 GCA_041168605.1 Bacteroidota bacterium
TGCACGGGGTTTTGGGCATGTTGTAACAAATAAGGTGAACTTTCGTTGCCGAGTTGGTTGGCCATATGCTTAAAATTTGACTAAAGAAGAACTATATTTGCCCAAGATATCATACCGTGCAACAAATACGCCCTTACAAAGTTCTGCTTTTTTTAGTTCTAGTCTTGTCACTTTTGTGCATTCCTAGTGCACTTATTCCTGAAGAAGGCGTCAAGTGGCTGGGTGTCAATTGGCGCTTCTTGCCGCTAGAGCGCGTGTGGGTAGCTAAAAAACAAGTCAAGAAGAACATCGATAAAATTGTAGCTGCGGTAGATACCACCGACATCAACGACGGCGTCAAGCACATCGGTAAAAGCTCGGGCCAAACCGGCCTTCCGGATGGCGGTTCTTTGGCCCGCGAGTCGGCTCATCCGCTGCAAATGAGCGGCAGTGCAGCAGCCAGACTCCACCGCTTTTTTACGGCACTTCAAGGTGCTGCAGAAGGTCAAAAAATAAGCATCTTTCACTACGGCGACTCCCAAATTGAGGGCGACCGCATGACCGGCTATATTCGCCAGCGCATCCAACAACAATTTGGCGGCATTGGCCCAGGTTTCATTCCGGCTTACAACGTATACAACACGCAAAGCTTCAAGCAAAAAGTATCTCCTAACTTCAAGCGTTACACCGCTTTTTGGCCACCCAAAATGAGCTCTCGCCGTTATGGTGCGCTGTTATCTGCCGCTACATTTGATGTCAGTGGTGCTACAGAAACGCCAACCGAAGCTTGGGTAGAAATTGCGCCGTCGCCGTCGGCTTTTACGCGGGCCCGCACCTATAGCCAGGTCAAATGTTATTATAACAGTTGTTATGAGCCCTGTTCGGTCAAGATTTACGAGAACGATAAACTCATCCACGAAGACTCTTTGGTAGCCGATGGTGGGCAGCACGTTTTGCCCCTTAGTTTTGGACACACACCCGGCAAATTGCGCTTTGTGTTTGCCTCCATCAAAAGCCCCATATTTACGGGCTTTAGCCTAGACGGCGATGTGGGTGTACAGGTCAATAATGTGGCCATGCGCGGCTCCTCTGGCCACGACCTCAGCTCCTCCGACGCCAGTATTTTTGCACAAATGCACCGCGAAGCCAATACCAAGTTATTTATCTTGCAATTTGGGGGCAATTCAGTTCACGCCTTCCGCGACAGCAGCAGCGTGCGCTACTACATTGGCGCACTCAAGAACCGCATCAATTACATTCAAAAATTGGTGCCCGACGCCGCTATTATTCTCATTGGCCCCAGCGACATGTCTAGGCTGCACGACGGCGTATTTGAAACCTACCCGTATTTACCCTACACAGTAGACCGCATGCAGAAAATGTGCGCCGAAAATGGCGTGGCGTTCTGGAATTTATATGCAGCCATGGGCGGCAAAAACTCCATGCCGGCATGGGTTGCTCAGGGCTTGGCTGGAAAAGATTACGTGCATTTTAGCCCTCGTGGCGCCAGCATTGCTTCACAGTATTTTTTTGAGGCTTTTGGCGCCGCCTATTCCGAATGGCAGTCCGAGAAGGGGGGCGAACAATGAGACGCTTTTTAGTGCTCTGCATGTTACCCTTATTTGCTTTTGGACAATATCCAACGCTCTGCACCAATGATTCACTCAGCGCCGTGGAGCAAGAAATTGCCAAAAATTATCCTTTTGTGGAGGTACAGTGCAACCAATTTCAATTTTTTGGTACCGAAAGCCCCAATTGGCTGCACCTCAACAAGTCGCTTACCCAAATGATCGAGACGGGCGAGGGCAAGCTCAATTTTTACCATATTGGCGGTTCTCACCTTCAGGCCGATATTTATTCTCACGACTTTCGCACATTTTTACAATCCAATTGGCCAGGCTTGAGTGGCGAGCGCGGTTTGGTGTTTCCGTATAGTTTGGCCCACACCAACAACCCCTCTAATTATAATTTTTCGTCGCCAAATACCTGGAAGGGCTTTCGCAGTGTGAATCAGCGCCCAGAAGACTTCGATTACGGCCTGAGTGGCGCCGCTATTTCTTGTCCAGATTCTTTGGTCATTATCAACTTCAAGCACCTGCGCACCCTAGTGAAGCCTCCTTTTGATCGCCTGCGCATTTACCACAACACCGGTGAATTCCCTTATGAGCTCAATTTCGGCGACCAAGAACTTTTAGTGACCGAACTCCTGCATTTTCCAGAAATGGGTTACACCGAAATTCGTTTTTCAGACCACCTCGATTCGCTAGACCTACTTTTTGTCAAGAAGAGCGACACTCCTTTTACCATGGAACTTTTTGGGTTTGAGTTTTTAAATGACCTACCCGGCATCACTTACACCGCTATCGGCATCAACGGCGCAAGCTTGCCCACGTATTTAGCCAATGCCAATTTTAGCCGCGATTTACAATTGCGCGCCCCCGATTTGTTTATCTTCTCCGTAGGCACCAATGACGCGCATTGTAGTTATGAAGCTTTTGATCCGCAGGTGTATAAAGCCAATCTGGAAAAGATGATTTTACAGGTCTTGAAGAGCAATCCAAATTGCGCCATCTTGCTGACCGTTCCCAACGACGACTACTACATGCGCAAGTACCCCAATCGCAATACGGCGCGTCAGCGCGATGTGATTTTTCAGCTCGCGGCGCAGTACCAAATGGCGGTCTGGGATTTTTACGGCATTATGGGCGAGTTGGGTTCGTCAAAAACTTGGAAAAACTACGGGCTCATGCAAGCCGACTACGTCCACTTTACAGGCACAGGTTACCACCTCAAGGGTACATTATTGATCGAGGCTTTTCAAAAAAACCTCACGAGTTTACAAAATTTGCGCAATTGATATGAATCGCATACACGAACTATTTTCCTGGCAACATCAAGAAAGCTTGCTGTTCACGAGACTTGATTTTTGGTTGTTTTTCTTGGCCGTGATGGCCGTATTTGTCTTGATCCACAAGCGGTATTTGCTGCGCAGTATATTCCTGACGGCAGTCAGTTTGTTTTTCTATTTCAAAACCTCCGGCAACTTTGTGCTCTTGCTGGGCTTTATGCTTTTGTTCAATTATTTGATAGGTCGTGGTGTTGGTTACTTAGACC
This sequence comes from Bacteroidota bacterium, assembly GCA_041168605.1. Classification (GTDB taxonomy): domain Bacteria; phylum Bacteroidota; class Bacteroidia; order Flavobacteriales_D; family Crocinitomicaceae; genus UBA952. Next base: position 3,094 of record JBEEKN010000012.1, read on the forward strand.
GACCCAAATGGAATAAAGCATTTTTGATTTCGGGGCTCATCGTTAATTTGGCAGGCTTGTTTTATTTCAAATACGCCTACTTTTTTACCGATGCCTTCAACGCACAATTTGGCACCGATTTCAATGTGGTCAATCAATTTGCGGTCATTGGCAACGAATGGTTTGGCAAAGGCAGTTTTGTCGATAAAATACTCGTGCCAATTGGCGTCTCGTTCTTTACGTTTCACAACATTTCTTACTTGGTAGACATCTCCCGAAAGGAAATTCCTGCGGCCAAAAACTTCTTTGACTACGCTTTTTATGTGACGTATTTCCCGCACCTTATTGCCGGCCCTATTGTGCGCGCCCGCGACTTCATTCCGCAAATTCACGCCCCATATCAGCTTACTAAATACGATTTTTCGTGGTCGCTTTGGATGATTGGTAAAGGCTTGCTCAAGAAGCTTATTTTTGCAGATTATATCGCTGTGCACTTCATTGACAAAGTCCTCGATGCACCAGATGCATATCCGGGTTTTGTTGGCCTCATTGCCATGTTTGCCTATTCCCTGCAAATTTATGCCGACTTCTCGGGCTATACCGACATGGCCATTGGCGTTTCCAAGCTCATGGGCTTCAATCTTTTGGAGAATTTCAACTCGCCATACAAAGCCGTTTCTGTGGCAGAATTTTGGCGTCGTTGGCATAAATCTTTGAGTTCTTGGCTGCGCGACTACCTGTATATTCCACTTGGCGGCAACAAAAAGGGCTCGTGGGGCACGGCCATCATGACGGCGGTCATTTTAGGCTTTTTGTATTTCATCACCGGCTGGGTAGAGCTCTGGTATACATATGGAATGCTACTCGTTGTCTATCTGATATTATGGCAATTTTGGCCTGCTTTTCGAACGTTTGCTGTCCGCGACTTGAACTTGCTCATCACGATGATTGTAGGTGGTTTATGGCACGGTGCGAGTCAGAATTTTGTGATTTGGGGCGCTATGAATGGTGCAGCGTTGGTGATCTACAATTACTGGAAGCGCATTAGCCCATATGAAAACGCAACGCATTGGTCGGTGCGGGCCTGGCGTATATTGCTGACCTTGACCTTCATTACCTTTACTCGCATTTGGTTCCGTTTGCCCGAAGCGGATCAGCCTTTACAGTTCTTGACGATTGTAACAGAGCAATTTGACTGGACAAGCGCAACCTGGTGGAAAGTTTGGAACAATTACCAAGGAATCTTTTACCTCATCATGCTTGGCTTTTTGTCGCATTGGTTGCCACAAAAATGGAAAGACCAAACCGTTTTGTTCTTCTCCAAATGGCCAATGCCCGTTCAGGCGCTCACTTTTGCCGTGTCGGTTTTTATCATGTATCAAGCGGTATCAGATACCTTTAAAGCCTTTGTTTACTTCCAATTCTAGAAATAGTTGGTTAATTACTTGACATGGGGGGTCTTGATGTTGTATCTTTGCGCTCCCCTGAAAGCAGGGATTCAAAAAACGTCCTATGAGCAAAATGAAACTTTCTGATTTTGACTTCAATCTCCCCGAAGAATTAATCGCCAATTATCCAGAAGAAACCCGTGACGAATGCCGCCTTATGGTTGTGCATCGTGCTACTGGCCTCATAGAGCACAAAATGTTCCGCGACGTTCTCGATTATTTTGACGAAGGCGACGTCATGATCATGAACAACACCCGTGTTTTTCCTGCCCGCATGTACGGCAACAAAGAAAAAACCGGAGCCAAAATCGAAGTATTTTTATTGCGCGAGCTCAACCGCGAAAGCCTTTTATGGGATGTTTTAGTAGATCCTGCACGCAAAATCCGCATTGGCAACAAATTATATTTTGGAGAAGACGACTCTCTTGTGGCTGAGGTCATTGACAACACCACTTCTAGAGGACGCACCCTTCGTTTTTTATTCGACGGCCCTTACGAAGACTTCAAAGCTAAAATCACTGAGTTGGGCGAAACACCCCTTCCAAAATACATCAAAAGAGAAGTAGAACCTGAAGACGAAGAGCGTTACCAAACCGTATTTGCAAGTGTAGAGGGTGCCGTTGCTGCACCAACAGCTGGTCTTCACTTCTCAAAACAATTGCTCAAGCGTTTGGAATTGAAAGGCATCAACTTTGCCGAGCTTACACTCCATGTTGGTTTGGGTACGTTTCGTTCTGTTGAGGTAGAAGACCTCACCAAGCACAAAATGGATTCCGAGCAGGTCATCATCCCCGAAAGCGCCGTAGAAATGGTCAACGACGCCAAGCGCCACAAGCGCAGAGTATGCGCCGTCGGAACCACCTCTATGCGCTCCATTGAAACATCTGTCTCTACAGACGGCATGCTCAAGCCTTACGACGGCTGGACCAACAAATTCATTTTCCCGCCTTACGAATTTAGCATTGCCGACAGCCTGATCACCAATTTCCACACGCCTCTTTCTACTTTGCTCATGATGATTTCCGCCTTTATGGGCCATGAACTCATGCACAAAGCATACGAAGAAGCGGTCAGAGAAAAGTACCGTTTCTATTCTTACGGAGACGCCATGCTTATCCTCTAATGGAGCTGCACAAGCAACTAGCTACTTTTCCAAAAAACCAACAAACGGTCCTCACCATCGGGACCTTCGACGGCCTGCATTTAGGTCATCAAAAAATACTTTCAACAGTTTGCGCGCAGGCCAAGCAACAAGGCTTGGCTTCTGTGTTGCTTACTTTTCATCCGCACCCACGCCGCATCTTATTTCCAGATCAGCCCTTGGGTCTCATCCAGACCCAAGAAGAGAAACTCGCTAGACTAGCGGCGCTTGGTCTAGACCACGTTGTGGTGCTAGAATTCAACGCACAATTGGCGCAGCAAACAGCCGCCGAGTTTGTAGAGGAGGTCTTGATCAAAGGACTCAATGCACAAAGCGTGATCATCGGTTACGACCACCAATTTGGCCACGACCGCCAAGGCAATTTAGCTTTTTTGCGCAGTTACGAAGCCAAAGGGTTTTTTGAAGTCAAAGAAATTCCAGTCGAGCAAATCGACGAAGTCTACATTAGTTCCTCTAAGATCAGAAAAGCAATAGAACAAGGCCAAATCGCGCAAGCAAATGCTTATTTAGGTCAGCCTTATCAAGTATCTGGGCACGTATCAAGAGGGCTGCAAAATGGGCGCAGTATTGGCTTCCCAACGGCCAACGTACAACTCACTGAGGCCGAGAAAATCTTGCCCGCCGACGGTGTTTACGCGGTGTCGAGCGAATACAATGGCGTAACCCTATACGGCATGATGAACATTGGCTGGCGGCCTACTATCAAAGAAGCTAAAGTAGAACGCAAAATAGAAGTACACTTCTTTGATTTTCAAGATGATATCTATGAGGCTTACCTCGCACTCAGTTTGCATGAGCGCATCCGCTCCGAACAAAAATTTGCAGGTTTAGATGCACTCAAAATGCAGTTGCACTTAGACGAACAACAAGTGCGCGCCTATTTCAAGCGCTGAAGCGCGCTTTAAAATTCCCTTATATTTTTTTGATGCGGTAAGTTTGCGTTTGCCCCGTTTGTAGGTCGCGCAGCTTTAAAATATAAATGCCTTCTTTAAAGGCTGTGATGTCGATTTGTGCATTTGCTGTAGTCGTCTCGGTAGACAAACATATTTGTCCAATAGCATTGTAGATTTCAATGGACGTTTGGCTCTTAAAACCTTTGATCTGAATGATATCCGAACTCGGATTCGGTGCAATCGAATAGTGGCTAGCGGCTACTTCATTTAAGTTGCTCTGGCTCTCGTCAAAGAATAGTACGTTATCTACAAAGACCACACCGGCTCCTGCTGGCGAACCCGACAAGATCAGTTGTGAAAAATGGCTCAAGCTGTTGAGGCTACTGAACTGGCTGAGTGGAATTTCGAGGGTATTCCAAGTTTGGGCTACCGGCTGAAAACTCAATTCGCTCTCGCTGTCGTCGCCACCTGCATATTGTCCATCATTTCCAAAATCGACCAATTTAACTTTAAAAGGATTCATATTGGCCGTCCAGTAATCGAGTCTAAAATGCGTCATGTTGGTAAGGTCGAGTTGGTTGCCACCGAGTGTCTCGATACCTGCAAAATTCACCGAACTATAGCGCTTGGTGTCGTTGCCTTGGATCTGAAGGTCGGTTACTTGTGCTTGTGACCACGGTGCTTGCCAAGTATCTACCGTTACATTGACGTAAGGGTTGCTGAACATCGAAATCACAGAAGCTGCAGGATAAGTTGGCGTAGGTGCAGGCACCATTGGTGCTAGTGATTGCGAGCCGTCTTGATTCGAGAATTTGATGTTGTCTATGTAACACACGTTGTTGTCGGAACGTTGGCCAAAATCAGGGAAAAGGATAATTTGGTCGATGCCAATAGAAGTAGGGTTAGACAATACATTGGTAAAATCAAAAGTGAGTTCCTCCCATTGGTCGACTAGTGTATTCGAGACGAGGATCTCGCCAGAAGACGCGTTTGAAGGGGTGGCGAACTTGAGCCCAACCGGACTAATAACCGATTTGTAGACCATCACTTTGATCTGACAATTGGCAGCCGTTAAATTGAAAACACCGATGCCTTGGCCGTGAACAGATTCAAAACCAGCCCAAGGAGCGCCGTTCACGAGTGCCGTGAATTTGCAAACGGTAGTCGATAAATTGATGCCGCTTGGCGACGGGTTGGCAACCATCTGCACCGCTGGATTGTTTCCGTTTTCAAATGTGGTCCAGGCCCAGTTGGCGCCAAAGCCATTGGGTTCAAAATCGATAGGGCCTGCTTGTCCGAATAAAAAAGGAGCAGACAGCGCCAATGTGAGTGTCAAAAGAAATTTCATAGTAGTGTAAGCAGTTTTAGATATTGTTAAAAGTACAATAATTATCTGTAGCCACCCCATTTATTTTTTTTCACTACTTTAGATATATGCTTCGACAACTCTGCTTGCTTTTTTTGTTTTCAAACTTTACGCTGATCGCGAATGCACAAGCCATCAAGTGGCAAGACGCCCAAAAGCTCGATCCAAAAACTGTCACCTCACTAGATTGTTCAGGCCTCAAATGGGATTCCCTACCTGTAAAAATTTTTGAGTTTGTGGCGCTGCAGTCTTTGGATTTATCTAAAAATAAATTTGCTTTTGTTCCCGATGAAATGAAGGTATTTACGCAGCTTCAGGACTTGAAATTAGGAAAGAACAAACTCGACCATTTCCCTTTAGTGCTCTGTCAATTGCCATTGCTACGCGATTTATCTTTGGAGCGCAATGCGCTGCGCATGCTACCCGATCAAATCAGTGCACTTTCTCAACTTCAATACCTCGACCTTTATGGCAATGCCATTGAACATTTTGGCGAAGGCATTTTTCTGCTGCCGAACTTGCGCTTGCTCAATATCGAAGGAGTGATGTACGGTACTATTTTTGCCAAGCAGCTGCTTGCGCGCTTGCCTCACACGAAAGTACTCATTGACCCACCGTGTAAGTGTTTGGATTAGTATCTTTGCCCATGACCCTGCTGCGCAACATCGTTTTATGGCTCCTCAATCATCCGCAACAAGTTTTGATTGTCTTTTTGGCGCTGACCGCACTTTTAGTTTGGACCAAAAAAAAATGGCGGCGCAAACGCCCGTATCTCCCTTGGTTATTGGCTTTGGGTTTTGTGGCTTATGTCTTTGTATTTATCCGCTTTTACGACCGCATTGACCTATTGCGCCCCCTGCTGCGCAATGCAACGGCAGAGACGCTTTCAGAAACAGCTATAGCCGACGACCAAATTTATTGTTTTGGCATCGATGTATCGCAATACCAGGGCAGTATCAATTGGGATGAAGTACTATTAACCAAACACCCCCTGCGCTTTGCCATTGCCAGAGCTACCATGGGCACTGATGGCCTAGACCCACAATTTGCAGCAAATTGGCAAGCATTAGAAAGAGTGGGGCTCCAACGTGGGGCTTATCATTATTACCGACCTTTTCAAAATTCCACTGAGCAAGCCCAAAATTTCATTCAACAAGTAAGGCTCAGTAAAGGCGATTTTCCGCCGGTATTGGATGTCGAAAAGATGTCGCCATTCGGAGCGGAAAACTTGCGCAAAGGCGTGCAAAATTGGCTGCGGATTGTAGGGCAGCACTACCACTGTAAACCAATCGTTTACACGGGCCGCTTTTTCTATGAGCGCTATCTCAAAGGAAGTATAGACGGATATCCGCTTTGGGTGGCTTCTTACGGCCCTCACCACAAAGTCGAGCACCTCCCCTGGACTTTTTATCAATTTTCAGAAAAAATGGTTGTTCACGGCATCAATACTTACGTCGATGGCAATTTCTTTCAAGGCAGCTTAACGAAACTTCGTAACTTCGGCTTATGATTTTACTCGCGCTCCTTTTCAAGCTTGGTGTTCGTTTTGCCATTTTTAATTTCATTTGGTTTTTTCTCGAATTAGCCCACAAAATGCTCACGGGCATGCGGCCTCCGTTTTTGGCAGAGCACTACATCCTCAAAGGGCTCAAGTATATCTTGCTTGTGAATATCACTTTTGCGTATTGTCTAGAATATGCGCCAAATGAACCCACTTATGTGCTCAATTGGCAAAAACTAGTGCCCGGCGGTCTGATTTTGATGCTTTATTTACTCGGTAAATTTCAAAAACAGCAAGAACAACTCCAGTTTTTAGGTGCTTTTCAGATGCCGGTCCAACAGCGCCCGTATTCCAAAAACTTAGAAATTCTCCTTCTTGTTTTGGCTGCCTTTACCTTCACTGGTCTTTACTTCTTTCCGCATTTGTCTCAGAATGGCATTTCCCAATGGTTTGAGTCGAATATCCGTAGCCTCGAGAAGGCTTTTTTACTTGGCTTTATCTTTCAAGTGCTTGGCTTCTTCTTTGTGCTCAGTGTGTTTTTTCGCTTGCTCAAAGCATTCAGCCCCAAACCACCTCAAGCCGGCCCAACACAAGGCCCCGATGATTTTACTGACTACGAAGAAGTTACTGATCAGCGCCTTGACTAAACTCCAACCACATACCGACGAACGTTTGCCAAAGGCTTATAAATTGTGTAGCCTTAAGAAGATAGAAGCGCTCTACAAAACAGGTGCCCTCATCAAAGCGTATCCGCTGCGCGTAATGTATATCGCCGAGGCAATTGACCCGGAGGCTGAGCCAACCGAGGCTTTTCAAGTGTTGTTTTCAGCACCAAAACGCCGCTTCAAAAGAGCCCACGACCGCAATTATATCAAGCGCTTGATGCGCGAAGTCTTGCGCAAAAACAAAATGCCATTGTTAGCGGCCCTCCACCAAAACAATAAAAAAATGGTGTTTTCGTTAACTTTTGTTTCCGATGAACGTCCGAGTTATCAACTTTTGGAACAAAAGTTGTGTAAGGCACTCGACCAACTTATAAAAGAAATCAACCCATGATCAGACTGACTAAATTATCTTTTCTCTTTTTTGCATTTTTACTGAGTCTTCAGTTCGGCTATGCGCAAACCAATTCTTTTGAAACGCTCAAGAGTTTGGAAATCATGGATCAAATCTATGAGCACCTCGACCTCTATTTTGTAGATGAAACCAAAAATGGCCAATTAGCCAAAACAGGCATAGACGCCATGCTCAAGGAGCTCGACCCTTACACCGTTTATTACCACGAATCGAATATCGAAGATTACCGCCTCATGACCACTGGCCAATACGGTGGCATTGGTGCCCTGATCCGCAAAATGGGCGATTTCAGTTTTATCGCAGAGCCTTACGAGGGCAAACCCGCACAAGTTGCTGGCCTCAAAGCTGGCGACAAAATTGTGAGTATCGATGGCAAAAGTATGGAGAAAAAAACAACTGAAGAGGTTTCAGATGCACTCAAAGGCCCCAAAGGAACGTCGTTTGAGTTGGTTGTCGAAAGAAAGGGCGAGGGCAACAAAAGTTTTAAAATGACCCGCGACGAAATCAAATTACCCGACGTGCCTTATTTTGGCATGTTGCAAAACAAGGTAGGGTATGTCAAACTCAATTCATTTACCCAAACGGCTGCTGCCGATGTCAAAAGCGCGATAGAAAAGTTACAAGCCCAGGGCATGCAAGAGTTGGTTTTAGACTTGCGCGGCAATGGTGGAGGTTTGCTCATTGAAGCCGTCAAAATCGTCAACTTTTTTGTCGAAAAGAACCAAGTGGTGGTGACCACAAAAGGCCGAGTGGCCGAAGAAAACCGCACCTACAAAACCCTAGAAGAACCTTTTGCACCCAACATGCCACTCGTGGTGCTCATCGACGGCGGCTCTGCATCGGCTTCCGAAATTTTAGCGGGCAGCCTTCAAGACCTCGACCGCGCGGTTGTGATCGGAGAAACCAGCTTCGGAAAAGGCCTCGTTCAGCGCACCTACGACCTCAAATACGGCTCTAAAATCAAGATCACTATTGCCAAATACTACACGCCATCGGGCCGCTGCGTCCAACGCTTGGAATATTATGACAAAGAAAACGGCGAAAAAGCCAAAGAAGTAGCTGATTCACTGCTCAAAACGTTTTATACGCAAAACGGCAGACCAGTCATTGACGGCCGCGGCATCGAGCCAGACATCGAAATCGCTTTTGAGGACCTCAGTAGGTTAGCCGCCATGCTTTTGGTGAAAAATCACATCTTTAACTATGCCACTCAATACGCTGCTGCCAACCCAACAATTGCTGCCGCGGGCACCTTCAAACTCAGCCCTGAAGAATACGCTTTGTTCAAGGCATATGTCATGGCGCAGCCCGATTTTGACTACACAACTGCTTCTGAAGAGGCGCTCCGCAAAATGAAGGAGACGGCAGAGAAGGAAGGTTATTTTGAAGACATCTCTGCTCAGTACAATCAAATGTTGGAAAAGGTAACGCCGTCAAAAGAGCGCGACCTCGATAAATTTCAGCAAGAAATCAGTGAAGTACTTGAAGATGAAATCATTTCGCGCTATTACTACCAAGAAGGCCGCGCCAAACAACAATTACAAGCAGATCCAGTTGTACGCAAAGGCTTAGAAATTTTACAAGCCCCTGCACAGTACAATACTATTTTGAAGAATTAAGCGTTAGTAAACACATGTTTCAACGCTGGTTCGGGACCAAAGCCCATACAAGATTACATTACCTCACGCTCCTCTTTTTTGTGATCGGGATGGTCTGCAGCAAGTTTTTGATGTCCATGGGCCTCTTGTTGGGCACTCTCAATCTCTTGTTAGAAGCCGACTTCAACACCTATTACAGACGCCTCAAGGAAAACCGCTTGGTTCATCTGCTTTTGCTTTTTTATGTGCTCTTTTGGCTGAGCTTACTTTGGTCAGACAACTGGCGCGAAGGGCTAGATGAACTACGTCGCTTCACGAGTTTACTGCTCATACCGATTATCATCTCTGTTCGACCCTTGCCAAGCGCCCGAAAAATAGAAGGACTCTGGAGTTTCTTTTTAGGTGCTTTGTTATTGACGTCTTTGGTCAATAGCATCTCTTATCATTTTTTTGCCGAGCAACTCCACTTGGTGGACATCAGAAAGATGTCATTATTTGGTTCACACATCCGATTTGGCATCTTAATTGGCCTGGGTTTGTCCTATACTTTATTTCGCATTCGTCAGCAAAAGTGGTATGTTTTATTGGCCTTTTGGTTCATCTTCTACACCCTCGACAGCCAGGCTTTATCTGGCGTCCTGACAGTTGTAGTTGTGCTGATGGGCCATGCTATTTCTTTTCTATTGCAAAGGAGAAAGTGGGGCTGGGTGCTTGGAATGGGCTCACTGAGTTTGGTTTTGTTGTTTGGCTTGGTGTATTATTTGGCTCAACCAATAGAGACGCGAGAAACGTGCCCCCCAAACCCTGCGCAAATGGCTCAAGAATGGCAAAAACGTTCTACCTTGCCTTTTGAAGGGAGAGATTTGAGGGGCCAGTTGTTGGCCTCAACCGTTGAGCGTTTTGTGCTCAGTAAAAATGGTTGTGCAGCGGCTTCGGGTGTAGCAGCCTTAAGTCGGGAAGAAATCCGTTGGATAGAACTGGGCTTTGCCGATATCCGCGAAGCACAGGGTGGGCTGAGTGCGCGGCTTTTTGGTTTGCGTTACCAACTCCACCACAGCAATAATCCCAACGATCATTCTTTATTGGAGCGCATCGAATATTGGCGCAATGCCACCTCACTCATTGCCGATCATTGGCTCATTGGCGTAGGCATCGGTGACCTCACCGACCAAATGCAAAGCCGTTACGAGGAGCGCGGCTCTCAGTTGCGTCTAGACCGCCGCTTGCGCCCACATAATTATTACCTCACCACTTGGCTCAATCTTGGCTTCTTTGGTTTGTGCTTATTTGTTGGGCTACTCTTGCTTTTTGTCAAAAGGCAATTGCAGTATCGCCAAGTACAAGGTATCCTGATCGGCCTGACCTTTATCCTGACGCTATTTATCGAGGACGGCCTCGAAACCCAAATGGGCCTCACCATCTTTGCTTTCTTTTTTGCGTTTTACTCCCGCAGGGTAGTGCATTAAACGTTTCTTTGAAAAATTGAGTAACTTCGCATACCATGTCCATAGAAGTCAAAAATCTATTTAAATATTACGGCGAGCAGGCCGCTGTTCGCGACGTCAGTTTTTCGGTCAAAAAAGGGGAGATTGTCGCTTTTTTGGGTCCAAATGGCGCCGGAAAATCCACCACCATGAAAATCATGACGGGCTTTATGCCTGCCAGCGAGGGCGAAGTATATATCTGCGGCAAAAAAGTAGACATCGACAAACTCGACACCCGTCAAATCATCGGCTATTTGCCTGAAAACAATCCGCTTTACACCGACATGTACGTGCGCGAATACCTCGAGTTTGTGGGGCGTATTTACAAAATCAAAAACCTCAAAGCACGCGTCTCCGAAATGATCCACGCAGTGGGCCTAGACGTCGAGCAGCACAAAAAAATTGGCGCATTGTCTAAAGGATACCGCCAAAGGGTGGGGCTGGCACAAGCCATCATTCACGATCCAGAGGTGCTCATTTTAGACGAGCCAACCACCGGGCTCGACCCCAATCAGTTGGTCGAAATTCGCGAACTCATCCGCAGTATCGGCAAAGAAAAAACCGTTTTACTCTCTACGCATATCATGCAAGAAGTAGAGGCTATCTGCGACCGCGTGATCATCATTTCAAAAGGTCAAATTGTGGCCGATGACACCGCCAAAATACTCCAACAAGACCTCCAACACCAAACGGTTTACGTGGAGTTTGATAACAAAGTCAGCGCGGCACAACTCAAAAAGATTCCGAATGCCAGCAAGGTGGAAGGGCTCAATAACGGTTGGCTGATCGAATCACTCAGCAACACCGACCTCCGAAAAGAGGTAGCTCAGTACGCGCAAGCACAAGATTGGCTCATTTTGACACTCAACATCGAGCAAAAAACACTAGAAGAAGTATTCAAAGAATTAACGAAATAAAATGCCCAGCAACTTTATCGCAGAACTCCAATGGCGCGGCATGATCCACGACATCATGCCCGGAACAGAAGAAGCCCTCCTCAAAAAAGTATCCGCTGGCTACATAGGCTTTGACCCAACCGCTGATTCCCTTCACGTGGGGCATCTCGTTCAAATCATGACCCTCGTGCATTTCCAACGCGCAGGCCACAAACCGTATGCACTCGTTGGAGGCGCTACAGGTATGGTAGGCGATCCGTCGGGCAAAAGTCAGGAACGCAATCTACTCGATACCGCCACCCTCGACCACAACGTGGCTTGTGTGCGCAAGCAGCTCGAGGCTTTCTTAGATTTTGACTGCGAAACCAACGCTGCCGAGATGGTCAACAACTACGACTGGTTCAAAGACATGTCTTTTTTAGACTTCATCCGCGACGTCGGTAAGCATATTTCAGTCAACTACATGATGGCCAAAGATTCTGTCAAAAAACGCCTTGAAACCGGTATGTCTTTCACAGAATTTTCCTATCAATTGGTGCAGGGTTACGACTTCTATCACCTCAACAAACACCACAATTGTATCCTTCAACTGGGCGGCTCAGACCAATGGGGCAATATCGTTACGGGTACAGAACTCATTCGCCGCAAAGCAGGTGGTGAGGCCTATGCCGTAACCACTCCATTGATCAAAAAAGCCGATGGCACTAAATTTGGCAAAACAGAAAGTGGTTCGGTTTGGCTCGATCCAGAAAAGACCAGCCCTTACGCATTTTATCAATTCTGGCTCAATGCCTCCGATACAGATTCCGCTAACTACATCCGCATCTTTACCTTGCGCACCAAGGAAGAAATTGAAGCTTTAGAAGCTGCTCATGCCGAAGCGCCACATTTGCGCATTTTGCAAAAAGCGATTGCCGAAGACATCACCACGCGTGTGCACGGCGCGGCAGCGCTACAGACAGCGATTGCTGCCAGTAATATCCTTTTCGGGAAGTCTACCGCAGACGACCTCCGTTCGCTCTCAGAAAAAGATTTCTTTGCCGTATTTGAAGGCGTTCCACAAGCCACCATCTCCGCTGCAGACTTTGGAACAGGCATCAGCATCATCGATGCGCTGGCTGCCAAAACAGGTTTCTTGAGCTCCAACGGAGAAGCCCGCCGCGAACTCAAAGCCAATGCAATTTCCGTTAATAAAGAAAAGGTAGGCGAAGATTTCATCATTACGGCAGCTGAACTCATCAATGCCCGCTATGCATTGCTTGGCAAGGGCAAGAAAAACAACTACATCCTGATCATCGAGTAGGATTTTTTGGCATGTGCTTTGCTTGGTCGACCAAAACTACCGACCATGAAAACAATTTCTTACGCGCTCCTTTCACTTATTTTGCTCACTCTGCTTTCGAGCAGTGGTAAAGAAGTTTTTCCGGTCACCGACAACGATGCTTTTGCGGTAGGCGAGAAATTGCGCTACCACTTGTCTTATGGCCTCATTGACGCCGGTGAAGCCACGCTCTATCTCAAATGGACCGACCGCAAAGGACACGGCCGCCCCTTGTATCATGCAGTGGCAAAAGGTTATTCAATCAATACTTTTGACCACGTTTTTCATGTAGACGACACCTATGAATCTTATTTAGACCAGCGCAGTATCATGCCTTGGTTTTTCAAGCGACGTGTAGACGAAGGCGGTTATAAAATCAGCCAGGATTATACTTTTCATCATCAGAACGAGACCGTAGAAACCAATAAGGGAAAAACCTTTAAGATTCCGATGGGCGCCCAAGACATGATCTCTGCTTTTTACTATGCCCGCACCTTAGATTTCAAAGGCGCCAAAAAAGGCCAGACCTTCAGCTTCCCGGTCTTCATGGACAACGAAGTCTTTACGCTCAAAATCAAGTACATCACCGATCAAGTCATCGACACCGAAAAGGGCAAATTCAAGTGCCACAAGTTTGTTCCACTGGTTCAGACGGGCCGCTACTTCAAGGACGAAGAAGATGTTCAGTTTTGGGTCACGGCCGATGCCAATAGAATTCCGGTATTGGTGAAAGCCAAATTACCTGTTGGCGTGGTGCGCTTACATTTAGTGGGCTATACCAACTTGCGCAATCCACTGACATCGAAGCGATAAGTTTGGTGCTTTGCGGGAATTACTGAATTGAGTTCCCTAAATAAAATTCAATTTTAACTAATGCTGGTTTTTAGTAAACTAATTAGTTAACTTTGTGAAATTATTAAGAGAGATATTAATCATTGATTCAGAGACTTACAACTTCTATCAGAACCAACCGGTTAAGGTTCAAAAGAAGATTGATTTCGTTTTTGATTTAGTCCGATATACCGATATTGTACCTGGGCATTTTTTTAAATTTTTAAAGGGATCAGATGGTATATATGAAATCCGAGTCATTACCTACTTATTAAGTATTCGGTTTCTCGGATTTTTTGATGGAGAGCACTTTTTTATTTTAACCAATCATTTCATCAAAAAAACGAATAAAACACCTCAATCAATTATTCAACTCGCTGAAAATAGAAAGAAACAATTTCAAAATAAAAAGCAATGAACGCGATAAGTTTTTCTCAAATACTTGATGACAAATATGGACAACAAGGCACTGAAACCAGAACTGCCTATGAAGAAAAAGCACAGGCATTTCGCGTTGGCATACTTTTGAAAGAGGCCAGAAAAGACATGAAATTGACTCAGGCCCAGTTAGCCCAAAAAATTGGCACGAAGAAAAGCTATATATCTAGGGTAGAGCGCGGTTTTTGCGACATCCAAGTAGCTACATTACAACGTATTATAGAAAAAGGCCTCGGTAAAAAACTTGAGATTTCTATCTATTGAATTCCCTACTCCACCTCCAATTTCACAACGACCTCACCAACTTTAACGAAGTACATACCAGCTGGTAAATGTGCAACATTGATTGATTGGGTTTGTGTTGCAATCAAGTGAGCGCTTGCGCGTTTCCCATTGAGATGGATCATTTCTATTTCTTGACCAATGAGTTCTGTCGCCACATTGATGACTAAAATATCCTTGACTGGGTTAGGATAGAGGCTGAACTGCTGTCCGTTTTCACTTATACCCGTAAAATCGAGTGTGAGGTTGAGGGTCAGTAGGCTATCGCAGCCTGCGGCATTGGTGAGCACTTGGGTGTAACTTCCAGAAGCGGTGTAGGTTTGTCCGTTCAGGTTATAGCTATCAATGGCCGATGCAGTAATGGTGTTGCTCGTTGCCTCATTGACACTGACAAAAACGGTATCGGTACTTTGGCAGCCTTCGTTGCTTGCTCCGAAGAGTACATAACTGCCGCTAGTTTGTGGAATAAAAGGAACGCCATCTACGGCGAAGTCCCAGTACATGAAAATACCACCGGTTCCGGTGAGCGTCACCTCTTGTCCAAAGCAAACACTTTGATCCTGGCCTGCGTTGAGGTCCGGGAAAGTACCATAAAATAGCTGAAGGGTGTCTGTGCCAATGCAACCAAGGCTACTTTCACCACTCACCACGTATGTTGCACTTGCATTAGGAACAAATGTGGTGTCGTTGGGTAGGTTTCCATTCCAAACAAGATTGTTGGCTCCGGTGGCCAAAAGGTTGATGCTGTCGCCTGGGCAAGTATATAAGTCAGGGCCGGCATTTACTGCAGGCGCGGCATTGATGGTGAGCAAGACAGAATCTGCTGCCAAACAGCCGTTAGGGCTTGTTGCAAAGGCTGTGACATAACCGCTATTCAAAGGGAAAAATGGAATCCCGTTGCTCACATCGTTGTTGTTCCAGATGATATTTGGCGATCCTGTGGCCGCAAGTACAGCGCTATCGCCTTGGCAAATGGTGAGGTCTTGGCCGGCATTGATGCTGAATTGTTCTAGCAGGATATTTGTTTGATCCCAAGCTGAGCAACCATTGGCATCAAAGCCTGTTAGGGTATAAGTTTGATTGATACTTGGATTAAAAGTTGACCCATTGCTTACATTTGGCGACCACAAGCATGTACTTGCGCCCGTTCCTGTGAGCGTAACCGCACCACCGTTGCAAGCATATAAATCTGGGCCGGCACTAACCGTGGTGAGGGTATTTGTTGAAGTATACAGGTCATTGACTTCACATGCAGACAAACAGCGGTTCCAGATACCGATGTCGTCGATTTTTCCATTGAAGTAATTGCCGCCAATTCCTCTGCCGACATAAAGTGGCAAGGTAGCGCTGGTAACGCCCGTATGATTAAAGGTGGCTGTTGCAACAGCAACGTTGTCTTTGTAAAGCGTCATGGCACCGGCGTTGTAAACCATAACAATATGTGTCCAAACATTTGTAGTGCTCGTGCTTTGCGCCCAAATCCAGGCTGCTTGCTGCTTGTTTGTTCCAAATTGCATATTGGTTGCCCCGGTCTGAAAAAGCCAAATGAAGTTTCCTGCTGCGTTGGTGGCATGCATAAGTGGAATGCCAACTACAGAACTGGTGTTGCGGTTGTGCCAAAAAGAAACCGTAAAGGTAGAAGTTGAGTTAAAAGTAAAACTTGGGGTGTTGCGGATGAGGTATTGCGTGCTGCCGTTAAAATTATAGGCGGCATCAGCGGCGCCAAAACGATCTGTTGTGAGCACCGCACCGTTGTTGGTCAGGTGGTTGTTGAGCGAGCCGGCATCATTGCCATTGCCATTGAAGGGGTAAAAGCACTGTAGGCCTGCAACTGGTACATAACTAGGAATTTGTGCAAAAAGCACCTGAGATAGCAATAGGAAAAGCGGCAAGATATATTTCATCACATGGTTAATTTGGCATTGAAAGTTAAGAAATTATCACTTAAGTTTATGATGTGAAAAAAACCTACACCCTCACCCAACTTGTAGACAGCGTCAAAAAAGTGCTCAATCGCACTTATGGCGAGCAAAGTTATTGGGTGTCGGGGGAATTGGTCAAGTTGAATATCAAAGGAGGGCATTATTATTTGGAGCTGGCCGATGCGGAGAATGGGCTCAATACGGCACAGATGAAAGCGGTCATTTGGCGCACCCAAGTGTTGGCGCTGCAAACCAATTTAGGGGAAGAATTCAAACTACTCATGCAACCTGGCAACCGCCTGCTATTTAGGGTTTCCGTTACTTTTCACGAGATTTATGGCTTGTCGCTCACCATTCACGACCTCGACCCCGCTTTTACATACGGAGAAATCGAGCTCAAAAAGAAACAAACAATTGAACGGCTCAAGCTAGAAGGGTTATTTGATTTACAGAAAGCCCTCCGCCTACCGATGATCGTGAAGCGCGTGGTGCTTATTGGTTCGCCAGACACCTCTGGTTACTGTGATTTTTTGAGTGAAATGCGACAGAATAACATCTTTAGGAATTTTATCATTCAAGAAATTGCCACCACCGTTCAGGGTGACAAAGCCGTTGCTGAAATTTGCGCGGCCCTCAAAGAAGCAGATACTTATGCTGCCGATGCCATCGTTTTGATCCGGGGTGGAGGCAGTAAAATGGATTTAAATGTATTCAATGACTATCAAATTTGTAGTGCCATTGCCCAATTGCGTTTGCCGCTCATCACCGGAATTGGTCATGAAACCGATGAGGTGGTTGCCGATTTGGTCGCAAATACGCGTCAAATTACCCCTACAGCTGTGGCTAAATTCTTGTATATCCGGGTGGGTACATTTCGTGCAGAGTTGCAGCACTTACTCGATAAATCTTTGCAAATAGGCCTTACACAGCTCAACCAGGCCAGCGAACTTTTTTCAAGTACCAGTAAATTCTTAACGCATTACTTTCAAAACATCATTACCGAATACCGCACAGATGTCCAAACCAAATTACACCGCATTCAAGTCAGCACGAATGATATTTTAGCTGATCAGCGCGCCATCTTAGATCTATCCTTAGAAAAAAGTGCGAGCTCAGCTTGCCATTTGTTAAATATTGTGCAAACGATAGAATTACCGTCATTATTTGAAAAATTGGTTTTGCACTCCACTAATCATATAGAAATACAAAGGCTAGAAATTCTCAATTTACAAGAAAAAGTCGCGGTACTCAATCCGCTCAAATTGTTAAAAGTGGGTTATACCATGAGCAGTATAGACCAAACCGACCTCTCGCTTTACACCGGTGAGCTCATTGGCAAAGAACTGCAGACACTTACCGATCAATTTATTGTTTATAGCACCATCACCAAAATTCAAAAATAGCATGCAAGAAAATTTAAGTTACGAAGAGGCGCTTACACAGCTTCAGGCCATCGTCAAGAAACTCGAGCAAAAAGAAGTCAAAATTGATGCGCTCGCCAGTACCGTTGCCCGCGCCAATGAATTGGTAGCCTATTGCCAGTCCAAATTACAGCAGACAGAAGCTGAAATTCAGAAAATTGTGCAAAAAGGCTAGTTGAGGGCAGTCTTTACAAATTCATTACCTTCGTTTAAATTAAATTGATATGGCGGCAGCGCAACAAACTTCTTGGTCTTGGACCAAAATTTTAATAGGTTCAGCGCTTACTTTAGTGCTTATTGGGGCAGTTTATAAACTTTTTGGCGGCCCTAGACAAGACGTCATGACCCAAGGGCAAATAGAGGCAGACTCCTTGCGTACGGTTTTGCGCGAGACCCAAAAAGAACTCAATGCAGCCGAACAAAAAGCCGCCAAAAAAGACCTGACGCCACCCCTGACACTCGAGCAGCAGAAAGCCAAATTACAAAAGGAACTCCGCATTAAGGAAATGAAAGAACCGCTTGAATACCTTTCCCTTGATTACGAGCACACCTACCGTTGGTTTGCGGGTAAAGAAGAGTTTTACGGCAATATCTACAACAATGCCGAGTACGCCACTTTTATGAATTTTGAAATCCGTGTCACGTTCTTATCTGAAACCAAAACGGCCTTAGATTCCAAAGTTTATACGCTTTATAAATATGTTGAGCCCGGAGGGCAAATTCCG
Organism: Bacteroidota bacterium; assembly: GCA_041168605.1. Classification (GTDB taxonomy): domain Bacteria; phylum Bacteroidota; class Bacteroidia; order Flavobacteriales_D; family Crocinitomicaceae; genus UBA952. The sequence continues at coordinate 21,438 of JBEEKN010000012.1, forward strand.
TTCAAGTTTCAGTCAAGCTCGCCAAGCGGTTACCGTTACCATCGTGTGGAACTGATCCGAGCGGTCCCGTATAGCCCTAGTCTCGAGGAGTACGAGCCCAACGAGAATTAAACATTTTGATATTCAAATGGTTATAAGGGTAACCTAAACCTGCTATTTGAATTCTTCGCGCCCGTCTTTTACGCATGCCTTTGTGGGCATGGGCTGTGCCAATTCGTTGTTGCTGCATGCGCTGCATCGCAATGGCCTGCTGAAAAATAGCCGCTTGTTGGTCATTGATCCGGAACCAAAAACCACCAACGACCGCACTTTTTGTTATTGGCTGAGCCCCGAAGAACTCGAGGCCAATGGTTTGGAATCTTTAGTTGAACACAGCTGGGATCAAGTAATTTGCAATGACCAAGCACCGCAGCAGTTGCACAACAAACGCTATTATTATTTGAGTGCAGCTGCGCTTTATGCCCACACCAAAACCATATTAGCACAGCATGAATTTACTTGGCAACCCCGTGAGGCCGATGGAGATTTGAGCGAGTTGGCCACGCACGTTTTTGATGCGCGTCCGCCAGAATGGAAGGTTCAGCACGCGTCAGAAACCTTACTGAAGCAAAGTTTTTTCGGTTGGGTGCTGCGTACCGCAAAACCTATTTTTGATCCGCGCTCCTTCACCATGATGGATTTCAGCATTGCACAAAATGAGCAAACGCAGTTCATGTATGTTTTGCCTTTTGATGCGCAGCAAGCCCTACTCGAACCCACGCGTTTTGGAAGCGAAACGATTTCCAAAGAAGAGGCCTTTGGTCTGATAGAAACTTATTTAGCCCCTTTTGACACCACTTTTGAGCTCATTTCACAAGAGCAAGGGATTATTCCGATGTGCAGTGCAGCGCCAGTTATTGAACAAAGTGCTCCGAATGTGCACCGCATGGGCGCGGGAGCAGGACAGCTCAAACCAAGCACGGGCTATTCTTTTGTGCGCAACCTCCACGACGCAAATGCACTAGTTCTTTCAATGAAAGAAAATGCAAGTTGCCTGGAACGCAGGGAAGTCAAGCGGCGTTTTGCCTATTACGATCGTTTGCTATTGCAAATTTTAGCACAAAAGCCAACGAGCGGCAAGGAGATTTTCCAACGGTTATTTGCTGGCAATAAAGCGCAAGACGTCTTAAATTTCTTAGACGAGCGCAGCACACCGCCACAAGAGGCACGTCTTATGCTCACGCTTCCGATATTTTTGTTTTTGGGCACTGCGTGCAAAGACCTTTGGTTCAATATCCCGCGGTTTGTTAAAAAGGTCTCTCCTGCAATATGGATGTGTTGTGTTTCACTCCTTGGGCAATATTTTGGACAAATCGAATGGAGTTGGCCACCATTAGCGCTCGGACTGCTTTTTGTTGGTTTACCGCACGGGGCAATTGATCATTTACACCAGTTTCCCGGAAAAAGATGGTCGCAATTAGTGCCTTATTTCACGCTATATTTTGCGTTGGGAATAGGTGTTTTGTTATTTTGGTGGTTTTCTCCACCACTGGCTTTAGTTGTGTTTTTGGCCTATTCGGCGTGGCATTTTGGCCAGGCTGATCTGGAAATTTGGAAGATCAAGAACGCAGCCTGGCGCCCATTTTTGTGGGGAGCCTTCTCGCTACTTTTTTTGCTTTTAACTCATTTTTTAGAGGTTCAAAAAGTACTTTTTGAAATGGGAATAGTGTCGCAAATGGAAAGTATTGCAGCGTTTCAGGGCTATTTTACGAATGTGCCATTTTGGTTGTTACTCAGCTTGATGCCGCTTTTTGTCTTCAAATCGTGGAGAATTATAGAGTCGCTTTTTGTCTTGTTTTTATTGAGCTATTTACCATTGATTGAAGCCTTTGGCATCTATTTTATCTTTCAGCACAGCTGGAATGGCTGGCGCTACCTTACACAAATCACTGCCACTAAACCACTACAACTTTGGTTACAGGCTTTGCCATTTACCTTGGCAAGCATTGGTCTGTTTGCAGCCTATTATTTTTGGTCTTCAGCTCAAAATTGGGGGCTGCTCTTTATCTTTTTGTCGGCGTTGTCTTTTCCGCATGTGTTTTTCATGCATAAAGCTTATGCAACGCGCAAGTAAAGTTGTGAATTTCGCAACAAACAACTCGGTGCTTGTGTAATTTGGTTTTCTCTAAGTCCTCATTTGCGTTAGCTTAGTCAAAACTTTTACCAATGAAACCGTTATTCTTGTCGTCTTTGTTTTTCTTATTGACGTGGTCAAACCTCTATTTTTCCCAAGTAAAGAATCCTTCGGACTTCCCGCCACGCGAGAGCTGGCATGAACTTCCTTTGCTTGGTCAAGATACCGTGGTGCTGTGCATAAAGTATTACTTTATGTCGGAGGACACTATTTATTTCAGAGAAGCAGCTTCAGAGCAAGTTGTAAAATTAGCCCTGGCAGAAATAGGGGAAACGGATATTTTTTATGGCAAAGATTTGCATTATGCGCAAATCGAACCGGGTTTCAAGGTTAAAAACCCCACCTTCTATTCATATTACAAGACTGCCGAATCTTTTCAGTATAGTGCACAAAAGGCTTTTCAGCAAGCCAGAATTGAGGTACAACAAAAGGAGTTAGTACAAAAAGTTTCAGGGGCTACACTTGTAGAAGCGACACCAATGGCAGGGCTTCAAACCTTTGAGCCAACGGAAGTAGGATTTATGCTCAAAAATGGCTGTAAAATATTGACGGAGGGGGATGTCTTTTTAAGTGGCGACAAGTATTTTTTTAAGGTAGCTGATCAAGACCTGCCTTTTTTTATCGATACAGCTACTGTGCGTTATATGCAAGGGATCATATTCAAAAAGAACTACCCTTTTCACAATCATTTTGGGTATCGTTTGGCAGCAAAGAGTTGGTTGTGCTTAGTTGTAGTTGGTGGGCCGCTATTGATTGTAAGTGCGGGTGCTTTGGCCATATGGGTTACAAGTGCAGGAGCAACAGCACTGATCACAACTACTGGTGGTGGATATATTTTTTATTTGGTTCTAAAAGGCGCCATCAGAAATGTCAAACGCGTCAATTATTATAAGAAAGCACAGCAGTATCAATGTTTGAACACCTGAAAGCGCAGGCGGTGCTCACCGATGAGTAGGAGGTAGGTGCCGTTTGTGATTTCGTCAAGTACAGCAATAGAATGAGCGGTTGTGCCTACTTGAAGTAAGCGACCCTGTGTATCCCAGATTTGATAAGAAACGACGTTGTTTAGGCCTGAAATCCATAAAGTGCCGTCGGTAACAGGGTTGGGATAAGCAAGATACGAAGCTGTATTTTCATCGAGTCCGCTGTCTTCTATTGTGAGGTTGATGGTGACGCTGCTGTCACAACCATTAACAGAAGTAAAGAACTGGGTGTAACTTCCAGAAGTTGCGTAGTCGATGCCATTCCAATTGAAAGCATCCAAAACGGTGCTGTCAATACCAATAGCATAAATAGGGTACACATTCAGGTTGAGCGATACAACTGAGTCGCAACCGGCTGCGTTTTGTAGCGAATCGATGTAAACGCCGCTGGCCCATAAAGTTTGGCCGTTCCAAGGGAAAGAGCCACATGCGTTCTCGTTAATTGTGGTCTGAATTGCCGGTGTAATGGTTAGATTGAGTGTTACAGTGGAGTCGCACCCATAAATGGTTTGCCCTGCATAAATGTAGGATCCACTTTGCGCGTAGTTTTGACCGTTAAATGAATAAGGGTCACAAGTTGTGACATTTAAAGTCGTGCTCGATTGTAGGTGTTGATTGATGATCACACTTAGTGGGGCGCTTTGTCCGCAAGTATTTTGTGCCAGTACTGAAAGCGTTCCGGAGACAAAACTCGGGGAAAATATCAAACTGATGTTTGTTCCGGTACTCGAGCCTGTTGCACCTAAGGGCGTAGTCCAAACATAGGAACTTACACCTTGAATACTTGGGGTATTGAATAACTGAACGCCTCCGCTATAGCAAAAATCCAGATTGCCACCTATTGTGGACGGTGCTGCAGGAATGTTGTTTAATGTAATGGTAACCGCCAAACGGTTCGTAGATTCTAAGCCATTGACAGTTTGTGAGGCGTAGTAACTTGTGCCATTTACCATAACTGTATTAGATGCAAGTGGCGCGCCTCCTGTTGGGGTAGCATACCATTGAATGGATGTTCCTGTGGCGCTCAATTGACTTACCGTTGCGCCTGCGCAAAGTGTTTGGCTGGCCGCTCCTGTTGGGGCCGCTGGTGGAGCAGGCGGTGGCACAAATGTAAAACTGGCTGCAGTGATGCCGCGGTTAGAACCGCCGTGGTTGCTGTAGCTAAAGCTTGCCGTACTGGAACGCGACCAAATGAGGCTAATGGAAGTTGGGTTTGCCGGAAAAATGTAATCATTGGCGTCGCCGGTGTTCAGTGCGCGCGTCGCAATAATGGTGCGGATACCCGCATTGACGACATCTGAGGTAATGGTCCAATTTTGTTGGGCATCGGTTACTGGAGCAGCAAAACCTGTGAGTTTGCAATCGAAAGCGCTGAGTGTGGTGGCACTATGTACACCAACAACATCTGTTCCGTTGGTCATGGAGCTCGCATTGAAGCCAAGGGCAAACCAACGGCCTGAAGGGCCTGTAAGTGTGAGTGTAACTTGTGTGCTTACATCAATTTTGGCAGTCATGGCTAGGCCTGCTGTAGAACTCAAATTAACTACACCTGTGGTATAGGTTTGTGCAAACGATGCAGGAATAATAAAAAGCAGGAGCAAAGCCAATAACAGCGTAGATTTTTTCATGTTCAGGTTAGTTGTATTTTTCAAAAAGGGCAGTCAATTCAGGGTTTTGATGCAAGCGCAGTAAATCGGCAACAGTTCTACCTTGTGCATCACGCACGTCTAGACGTACTCCAGCCTCTAAAAGTTGCTTGATTTGCTCAAAGCGCAGCAGGTTAATGGCCAAATGAATCGGGTAGCCTAACTCTTCTAATTGGCAAACTTGATTGACATCGACCCCTTTTTTGAGCAGTAGCTCGAGCATTTGCGCATCTCCTTTGAAAATCACGCCATAGATAGGTGCACCTTCTTTGAAACATTGGTTGGGATCAGCACCTGAGTTCAGAAGTACTTCTGCTACGGCGTGGTTTCCGCGATAGGTTGCCAGCAACAATGGTGTTGCGCCGTGTTCAGAAGTCAAATTGAGCTGCTCCGGATGCTTTTTTAGGAGTTTTTGCATTTGTTGGGCAGTACCTGAGCGCGCGATATCAAAAACACTTTGAGCGTGCACATGGCTCGCAGTCAATAAAATCGTCAAGAAAAGAAAGCGAAGCAGTTTCATCTGATTTAGCAAATTAAATTTAGCGCAATAGATTGACATGGCCCGTAAATACTTTGGTTTCTTGGCTAGCAGCAATCACCAATGAAATTTTCCAGGTGTAGGTGCCGTCTTGACAGGGAGTCGAACTATATCCTTCATGGCCATCCCAACCGACCTCTGGGTCTCGGGATTCAAAAACAAGGTCGCCCCAACGATTGAATATCAATAGATGGTAGGTATTGGATTTAAATCCTGCAGAAAGGATGGGCAGGAATTGTTGGTTGTTTTCGTCGTTGTTAGGCGTAAAGGAGTTAGGCACATAAATGCTGAGGTCCTCTACAACACTGAACTGAATAGAACTTGTGTCTGTACAATTTACCTCATTGAATGCGACGAGCTGTATGGTGTAGGTCGCTACAGCATTTGGAAACATGTGTTGAGGGTCTGTGGCAAAACTCGTTTGACCATCGCCAAAATCCCAGGCATAAGAAACTGCATTTAAAGAATTGTTGGTCAGCGAGACCAAGGGTTGATTGCTGTCCAGGATGTAATCTGAAGCTTCAAAAGCGGCCGCAGGATTTGCAAAAATACAAACACCGTCAGTGTAAGTTGTTTGTGCAGTACATCCTGCTGCATTGGTCACGCTTAAGCTGAGGTTATAGCAGCCTATTTGGTCAAATTGGGTACTGGTGGTGCCTACTTGTGGGCTGGTTTGACCGTTGCCGAAGTCCCAAAGGTAAGTCCAACCTTGGTTCAGGCTATCTGCCCAGAAAGTAACATCAAGGCTACCACAGCCAATGCTATCTGAGATTTCAAAGCTAGCAATTGGCAAGCTACCGATTTGTAGCGCAAGGCTATCTTGAGCCACGCAACCGGTGTTGGCATCTGTGGCACTGAGCCCAACGAGGTAAGCGCCCGGGCCGGGATAGGTATGATTGGGGTTATTTAATATACTACTCGTTCCGTCGCCGAAATTCCAAAGGAAGTTATTGCTACCAGTTGTGTTGTTTTGAAATTGAACAGGGCTTTGGTCGCAAAGAGTGGTGCCGGTATATATAAAGTCTATTTGAGGAAGCGGATTGACGCTAACGGCAATGGTATTGGGCAAAGACTGACATCCTGTAGCAATAGCCGTAGCGACCACTGCATATTCTACCCCCTGAACAATATTTGTGGTTTGGCTCAGCGTATCGTCGATTAAATTGCTATTCTGAGCCGGATTGGCAGTTTCGCCGTAGACCTCAGGTTGGGCTGTGGCTTGCCAAATAAAATTACTCGGTAGAGTGGCATCGAGTGCGAGATCTACCGGCTCACCTGAACAGATACTGAGGTTGGAGCTCAAAACGATAGGTAGCGGATTAACCAATATCGTGAAATCTTCGGGTGTACCCGTACAGGTCAGGTTATTTGAAGTATAGCTTGGGATGACTACTATCTGAGCGAGGGTTGCTTGCTGTGCCGTGACTTGCGTAAGGAAACTAGGCAATGTATTTGTACCAATTGCACCCAGCCCAATGCCAACATTTGTATTGCTCCAATTAAAAGTTGTGCCCGGAACGCTTCCCGTAAAATTTTGTTGCGGACAAATAACGCCTTCGCAAAAAGTAAGGTCAATGAGCCCCTGAACATTGGGGTCTGGCAAGACTAAAATATCAAAATTGCTGGCTGTTCCCAAACAGGTTTGCCCGTTGAATTGTAAGCTAGGGGTAATACTAATTGTTGAAAGCAATTCAGTGCTGCCATTATTGATCGTAGTGAATGCCGGAATGATTTGTTGTCCGCTAGTTGGAGTTAGGCCAATCGCTGGGCCACTCTCTAACCAATCGTAAGTATTAGCAGCATTATTGCCATTTAAAGAAATGCTACTTTGTGCTGTATTGTGACACAAAGTAAAGTCGTTTGGCGGTAAAACTTGAGGAATTGGTAAAACCTGAACCCAGATCGGGAAAATTGGCGTGGAGCAACCATTGATAGCGGCCGTTCCGGTGACATGATACAAGACTTCTTGGACTTGATTACTCATATTTTGCAATACATCAGTGATCATGGCACCACTTACTAAGCTTGTGCTTTCTCCTGTGACGTTGATATTTTGGTCAGCATACCACGTAAAGCTCACGTTCGTATTGGCTACAAGGTCTAGATTTACAGCCGTTCCCGAACAAATGGCCAAGGTATCGACATTGAGTAAGGCGAGTGGTGGCTTCACTAACACCGACAGCGTTTGCACGCCGCCTGCACACCCTCCCACAACCGCAAGCGGCGTGATGGCATAAACGACAATTTGGTTCAGATTGGTATTGTTTACTAGGACATCATTGATATAGGTGCCAATGCTTGCGCTAATAGACTCACCACTCACATTCGGATTGTCTACAGTAACAAACCAACTGAAATTGGAGGCAACATTCGCATTGAGGATAGCATTGACAGGCGAGCCACTGCAGATTTCCATGGTAGCTGGGACCGAAAGTTGAACGTCGGGCTGAACAGTAACCACGATACTGGAGTCTGGGCCTACACAACCAAAACTAGAAGTTGGAGAAATGGTATAGGTAATTTGTTGGGGTGTACTTGAACTATTGACCAAAGTTTGAGCAAGTATAGGACTCGTTTGTGGTGTTTGTGCGGCTCCGCTAATGGCTGAATTATTACTTGCCGACCAGGTATAAGCTCCAGCAACGGTACTGGCTAAATTGTAAAGTACACTTCCTCCGTTACAAATAGTAGTGTCGTTGAGGGCAAGTACCAAAGGTTGAGGATGAATAGTGATACTGTAGCTACTTGTATCGCCTGGGCAGCTAAGGCCTAGGTTGGTATAGAATGGCTGAATACTAATTTGTGCAATGGTGTCTTGGTTGCCTAAATTTTGACTTAAAAATGAAGGTATTTGACTATTGCCATTTGCAGGCAATCCTATCGTTTGGTTGTCGTTGGACCACAAATAGGAGGTGGCATTGCCCGATATGAGCGTGGTGTTGCTCAGTTCATTGTGGCAATAACTCTGGTTGGGAATCAGATTGGCAAAGGCCACTGGGTTGACCACTAATTCAAGATCTAAGGCTGTTCCTCCGCAGGTTTGTAGCGCAGTTTGATACAATGGGGTAACGGTAAGGATGGCTTCGTTCGGCGCTGCGCTTATGTTAGTGGTTACAAAAGCGGGCAAGCTATCTTGCCCAGAGGCGGGTAAGCCCGTGCTGATATTGTTATTGACCCAAGTAAACTGATTGGCTGTACCGCTAAAGCCTTGCGCCGCAACGCTCGTGCCGGTGCAATAAACCAACGGACCAAAATTAAGGATATTAGGTTGCGGTAAAATGGTCCAATCGAAATTGAGTGGCGTACCCGGGCAAGCCAGCGCTCCGGCACTTACTATAGGTGTGACTTGAAAAGCAACCTGTAAAGGAGTAGCTGTCGTATTTGTCAGTGTGTAGGCACCTATATTTCCTGTTCCGTTGGATGGCAAAGGCAAGTTACTGCCGTTGTGCTGCCATTGGAATTGCGTATTGGCTACAGTTCCGTCAAAAACGACTTGGTTATTACCGACACCGCTACACAGTTCTTGATTCGCTATGCTAGCTACAGTAGGAACCGGCAAGATGTGGATTTCAAATATTTCAGGTAAACCCACACACGTGAGTAAGCCCGTATCGATAATGGGTATGACGCTGATGCTTGCTACTGCATAAATGCTATCGAGGTTACTGCTGATAAAGGCAGGTAAGCTGGTGCCGGTGCCGTTGGCAGGTAGTCCGATAGTAGTGTTGTTGTTCGTCCAGGAGTAATTGCCAGCCGTTCCTGTAAAAGGCAACGCGGAAATCGGACTGCTGGCACAGTAAAATAAATCTTGTTGGACATTCATACTTGGCCCAGGAACAATATTGATGCTGAAGTTGCTGCTGTTGCCCGGGCAGTTGAGGCCGTTTAAGGTATAAATGGGGCTGATACTGACAACCGCAGTATTGTTGGTTAACCCAGGGTTGGCGGCAGTAAAAGATGGTATGCTTTCCTGACCGGTTGACGCCAAACCTACGCTCGGATTGTTATTGCTCCAATTGTAAAAAGTACCTGTGCCCGTCAGGTTGATGGCGTTGGTGCTGACTCCGTTGCACCACACCTGATTGCCAACAGCTTGCACAATAGTGAGTGGCGCCACACTTATGTTAAACGTATCGATATTGCCAACGCAACTCAGCGCATTTAAAATGTAGCTAGACTGCACAATCAGTTGCGCAGTATTGACTACTTGGTTACTGCTGTTTTGTGTGTTAAACAAACCAATGTTACCGGTTCCGGATGCCGCCAACCCAATACTTGGGTTGTTGTTGGTCCAGCTAAAGGTGTTCGCTGTACCACTGAAATTAAGGCCACTCAAGCTACTCTGACTACAAGCAAATACATCCTGAACCGGGTTGATAAACGGTACGGCAAAAACTTGAATACTATAACTAGCACTAGGCCCAGGGCAGCTCAATAAACCACTAGTACTTGCATAAGCTAAGAATTGAACACTTGCTGTGCTGTTGCTACTATTGGTGAGCAGCGCAGCCGGAAGCGGGCCAGTGCCGTTTGTTTGCACCCAACCTGAAAGTCCTGCTGACACACTACCAAGTGTCCAGCTGAAATTTGCGCCCGAAACCGTGCTATTCAAATTCACTACTTGTGAACTGTCGCCGCTGCACAAGACTTGATTGCCTTGCCCGAAATTGAGTATCGGAGTAGGGTTGACGTCAATGAGGACGGTGTCAGGAATACCCGGGCAACTGACGCCGTTAAGTTGTAGCGTAGCAAGCCCAACGAGAGCCGTTTGTTGTTGTGTATTACTGGTGTTGGACACCAAGGTTGGTGGGGTATTGCCAAAGCCGCTGGCTGCAAAACCGGCGTTAGTTCCTAAACTTTGCCAACTAAATGTCGAGTTGGGTAGTGAGCTACTCCATATCACGGAAGTACTTAAGTCTCCATTGCAAAGCAATTGATTCGGACTTCCACTTGTGATGACTTGTGGCAATACCGAAATCAAAAGGGTGTCATTCGGCCCAGTACAACTCACGCCGTTGAGTGTATAGGTTGCATTGACAAAAGCTGTGGCGCTGAGGTTATTGGCGGTATTGTTCTGACAGATAAAATTGATGTTCCCTTGACCAATGCTTGGCAGGCCGATGCCATTAGATAAACTCGTCCAACTGTAGATTACGGGGTTATAAGCTGAACTGAAATTGATGATTGCTTGGCCTTGATGACAAAAGGTTTCGTCGGAAGTTGGGTCTACTTGTGGAAGCGGCAGCACATTGATTTCAAAATTGAGCGCTTGACCCGTACACAATTGGCTTCCAAATGAATAAGTAGGCACAACTGAAATTTGTGCAGTTTCTAATTGAGCGCCCTGATTTATTCCAATGAAACTACTCAAGTTGCTGCTTCCCGAAATACCTAAACCAATACTCGGGTTGTTGTTGGTCCAACTAAATGAACTGCCTGCAATATTACTTGAAAACCCAACGGCTGCAGTTGAATTACCTACGCAAATGCTCTGATTCTGAATTGGGTTTACAATCAAACTTGGGTACACTGAAATATTGAAACTTGTTGGCAAGCCAAGACAAGAAGCCGTGCCATTTGTATAGGTAGGCGTAATATTTACTTGAGCATTTAAGGCGATAGAGGTTTGGTTTTGACTCAAAAAAGAAATGTCTCCTGCACCATTCGCCCCAAGTCCAATGTTTGGTTCATTATTGACCCAACTATAACTATTGCCATTACTTGGTGTAGAACTGCCAAAATTGATATCGACATTGGTTAAGGCACAAACAACAATAGAAGAAACGGTATCGATGACCGGTATTGGATTGACGATGTATTGAAAAGATTGTACCGGACCCACACAACCATTGATCGTTGCAGTGATGTTAAAGTTGCCGTTAATGGGGTTCGAGGTATTGTTTTGTACAGTGAAACTCGGAATGCTGTCCTGACCACTACTTTGGTTCAAGCCAATGGCTGTATTGTCTAGGGTCCAATTATAACTCACGCCGCTAACTGTCGAACTTATATTGCTGACGTTTGTCTGCGTGTCGTCGCAGTAATAGAAAGGTCCTTGCGCCAAAACAACTGGATTCGGATTGATACTTATTTGAAAAGTAACAGGTGCCGACAAACAACCGTTTGCACTTGCTTGTACACTTATATTGGCTATACTTAAGTTTGTTCCAAGATTACTAGCCACAAACGCGGGTAAACCTAAACCAGCGCCACTTGCTGCAAGGCCAATGCTTGTGTTATCGTTGGTCCAGATGTAGCTTGTGCCCGCTACACTGTTGGGGTTCGTAAAAGTGAAGCCAGTATAGTTTTGTTGATGACAAAGTTGAATGTTAGTAGGTTGCCCAACACTTGGAATAGGTAATACTATGATTAGAAAACTGATATCGCTACTGCTACAACCGTTATTGGTAGCGCTAAAAGTAACGACAGCAGTGTCAGGGGTAGCTCCTGAATTTGCGGCGAGAAAACTTGGAATGTTTCCCTGCCCTGTGCTTCCTAATCCAATATTGGGGTTATCGTTGCCCCAGTTGTAGGTATTGCCATTTGGTTGTCCGCTAAAAGTAATGGCGTTGCTATTGGTACCACTACACAAAACTTGATTACCGGGGTTTAGAATTTGCGGCGTAGGTAGTGCAGTAATGGTAAAGCTTTGTGAGGGCCCTGCGCAAGCGCCTGAATTAGCTACCACAATAATATTAGCGGTTTGTGAACTTAAGGTGGAATTGAGTATCGTGAATGACGGAATATTTCCCGTGCCATTTGCAGCGAGTCCAATACTGGTATTGTTGTTGGTCCACGTAAAAGTACTATTGTTGAGACTTGCGCTGAAGTTCACGGCATTGCTCGATGCCCCCGGACACAAAGTCTGATTCACTACTCCATTCACAACGGGGAGTGGTAGAATCGTGATATTAAAGGTAACTGGCACACCAATACAAGCACCTTGATTAGGCGTCACCGTGATTTGTGCAATTTGTGGCGTCACACCATTGTTGAGCGCCGAAAAGCTAGGCAAGGGTCCGTTTCCGCTGGCGCCCAATCCTATTCCTGTATTGTTATTGACCCATGAATAGGTAATTCCAGTATAAGGGCTACTGAAGTTTTGTGTAGGAACAAGCCCGCCAGCACAGACACTCACATTGTTGACCGCATTCATGGTATAGTTCGGCAAGACTGTAACTGGGAAGGTGAGTGAATCGTGGCAAGTGCCAAGATTGGAGCTTCCAAATACGCTGTAGGTAACGGTCTGATTCACCAAACTGTTATTGATGAGCTGGTTATTGATGAGGGTGCTGTTTTGCGCTGTTGTACTTTCTCCACTCACATTAGGCTGGCTCGTGGCTTGCCAATATAAGTTAGATGGCACGTTGGCGCTTAAATTTACATTGAGTGTACTGCCATGGCAAATGGAACTCGCAAGTGGCGTATTGATTTGTAATTCGGGAAATACCGTGATGCTTTGTTGACAAGTAGAAATGCAATTTGGCGTACCGAATTCACCTCCTGCCGGATCTTGCGGACTTACATTAAGGGTGAGCACAAAAGTTTGTGCTGCATTGGTGGTATTGTTCAGTAGTAAAGTGGGTGCACTGACAGTAGTGTTGGATAGATTACCGCTCACCCCATTCGGAACAGCTAAACTCCAACTATAATTCAAGGGAATAGGAGAAGTATTGCAAGTAGGCGCAACTGTGGAGTTAACCACTTGTAAATTAAGTGGTGAGCAACCAGATAGGGTGTCTAAAGAAAATCCACAAATAGGCGCTTGAATGACACAAATATGTTGGATAAGCGTATCCAAGCCACAAGAATTGTATTGAATTTGAGAAATGCTGTAGGTACCGGGTGTGTTATAAGTAATGGCCAGTGTTTGGGAGCCGTTTCCAGCTAAGGAGTTGTAGTTGCCGTTATAACTGCCCAGTGTTCCACTATTTAAGGTGAAATCTACGCCTAAAGTCCCACCTCCTAGGAGCCAATAAAATTTAGCTTGCCCTGTACAGTTGTAGGGTGCTGAGGTGCTCACGATATTGCCCGAAACACCGGTATTGGTGGCCGTAATTTGTGAGCCTGTACAAATGGTGGTGTCAGAAATGGTAAAGCCCGGTGTTGGCAATGAATTGACGGTAATCGGAGAAACCGTACTGAAGGTCTGGCCGCAAGCGTTTTGAGCGGTGACCTGCGCATAGAAGGTGTTGTTGGGGAAATTGCTTCCGGTGGGGTAGGTAATGCCGCATGATGTTGTGCCAAAAATATAATAAACAAGTTGATCGTTGGTGAGGTTGTTGTAAGTTAAAACCGTAGTGGTGTCGTCATTGAAAGATAAGGTGTATACAGTGCCTGGCGGATTGAAAATGCCTGGTGCCAAAGTGGGGTCGATTACGAAGGTAACCGGATTACCAGGGCATATGCCTACTGAATTGAGTGCCCCAAGTGATACAAAAGGATTGGAGCCAGAGTAAATATTATATGTTTGGGTCAGGTTACATGAACCGTTTTGAGCCGTGAGGGTAAAGTAGTTATTGCCGAGTGTGGCGGTCTGAGCAGCGCTATCGATATAGGTCTGCGCCGTTCCAGAACCATAAGTGATGCTGTAGGTGGTGCCGGCTGGGTTGAGGTTGTTTTGATAAGCGGCGTTTTCAATCAGAATGGTAGTGGTGCCGAGTCCGGAACACAACGGATAAGTTTGGGTTCCGTTCACATTGATTGGGTTGTAATAGACGCCATTGGCCGAAACAAAGGGCAGTGAGAGTGTGAGGTTTGTACTGGAAATTTGGATGGTGTCATAGACCACGCAAGCCCCAAATGTTGCTTCAATGACATACGTTCCGGGAGCAGAAGACAAGACATCGAGTTGGCTTGCGGTGCTATTGACAATTGTGCCGTTCAAAAACCAATTGATGCTACTCGGTGCGCCTGAGTTACCTGTAAATATTGGGGTGAGGGTAGTGGTGTCTGGGCCGCAGAGATTTTGGTTAGGGCCAAGACTTACTACTTGTGGGCATTGCGCTAAGGCAATACTCGAGAGAAAAGTATAGGAGAAAATTACAAGAAATAAATGTAATCTTATAACCATATATTTAATTAGCCATAAAGTTACCTAAAATTAAGGACTTTTACGGATAACGTCAGACAAGTAAAAGGGTTGCTACAAAGAGTGAAATGCAGACCACAACATGGCGCCAACTAGCATGATTTTGAGCCCCGTACCTAATAAAAAACCTAAGAAAGCCCCTTTGGCAGAACGCCAGGCATCTTGATTTTTACTACCGGCGAGTAATTCACCAAGATATGCACCAATAAATGGACCAAGTATAATGCCCCAGGGCCCGGCAAACAAGCCAAGTAAAACACCAACTGTGGCTCCCCACTGCCCCGCTTTTGTGCCCCCGAATTTTTTGGTGGTCCAGACGGGCAGTAAGTAATCGAGCAACAGTAAAACAACGGAAGCAACTGCGTAAAAAATCAAGAGCTTGCTTGAAAATGAATGCCCGCCCAAGAAATGGATCAAAAGGATTCCAATAAAAGAAATAGGAGGGCCGGGCAAAACAGGTAAGAAACTACCGAGTAATCCGGCAATCAGTAGTACAAATCCGAGAATGGTCCAAATGAGTTCCATTGGTACTTAAAAATGAATGGTTAGAAATGATAACCCAACTTAACTTGAGCACCAGCGGTTTGATAATTCAAATTGGGAAGCGTCAGCTCGTTGGTAACCAAAGTGTGTTTGGCAAAAAGACCTTTATAAATGAGTATTTCTATGTTGAAGTAATGCAAATCTTTGCCAATAAACGAGAAACCATGGCCAATACCTAAATTGAGGCTGCTTACATTAGTTTCAAAGGTCTTTTCCATGGTCGATGGAAAGGGAGGCATCGTGAGGTCGGCCACTTGGAATGTTTCGTTGTCTGCCAGGTTTTGATAAGAGAGTGTGATGGGAATATAACGTGCCACATTGTTTTTCATGGCGTCGTATTGAAAGCGGTAGTTGAAGTTGTATTGACTGAAACTAGCGGGACCTCCCAAAGCCTTGAGGTCGGCACTAAGGCCTACATAATGCTGGCGATGAATATACTTTCCAAGTCCTAAACTCAAGCAAATGGGCGTGTAATAAAACATGCCGTTTCCGTTGCTCGAAAGGTAATAGTCATCGGGCTTGAAGCCAGGGTCGGTGCCTGCAAAAAGGGTAGTGAGGCCAACATGAAAGTCGAGTTCATCGATTTTTCGTGCACGGACCAAGGAATCGACGTTTTTCACGCGTTTTTGGTATATTTTGTCTTCTTCAAAGTAGTCGTACATTTCTCTAGACAGCGAGTACATGCGGTTGTATTGATCGCGAAACGTGAGGTCGCCATCTTTTTGGTTGAATTCGATGATTTCCCCAAAGAGGATCTTGCCTGTTTTGAGGTGCACGACATCGTAAACTACTGGCTTCTTTGTGACTTGTGCGCCACTTAAAAAAGGAACAAAAAGAAAGATGAAAACGAGGAGTCTCATAGGGGTATTTTAATTCATTTGATAAATACGATAGGCATAAGGCGTAAGTTGCACAGCGGATCCAACTGTTTCGTTTTGAGCGCTTATTAAATTCAAAAACGTACCGGTTAGGGCAGGAGGTAAGCTGACATTAATGGTGGCATTTCTAACGTTGACCAAAACCAAAAGATTTTGGCTACCGCTGGTTTTTTTCCAACAAATGAGGTCGTTAGATAATTGGTAAATAGAATAATTATTGACCCTCGCTGCAGGGAAGGTGTTATAGACATCATAAATTTTTTGGTAGGCCGCTAACATGTCGGTATTTGCGCTCCAATTGATGGTAGAATTAGAGAAAAAGGGCGTAGTGCCGGTTTTGCCGACTTCTTGTCCGGTATACAATAATGGTGTTCCGCCTGAGAAAAGATTGGCAACACTTGCCGCGATGGCGCCGTTCTTGCCGTTGAAAAGTGTCATTGGTGAAGCTTCCCAAGCAGATTGATCGTGGTTGGTGGTAAAGCGCACTTTGCCTTTGCCGTTTGGCAACGCAGCCAATTCAACTTGATGTATAGATGTAAGCGCGCTACTTGCCGTTCCGGCCCATACATTTTTAAGTGCGGTGTAATAGTTCCAGCTGTAAGTGAGGTCAAATCCAGCTTGGTAGTGATCTGAGCGGGTGCCCTCTGCAAGCATCAGTACGTCTCGTTTATTCAAAGCCTTGAGTGCAGTAATGGCTTCGGACCAAAAATCGAAGGGCACGCCGTCTGCGTAATCGCAGCGAAACCCGTCTACATTGGCCTCCAAGATCCAGTATTTCATGTCGGCAATTTGCTCGGCACGCATGTCTGCCTGATTGAAATTCAAGTCGGCGACATCGTTCCAGTTGGTTCCGGGCGGAATTATGATTTGGCCGTTGGCATTTTGGCTGTACCATTCGGGGTGCGCACTGATCCAGGGATGATCCCAGGAGGTGTGGTTGGCCACCCAATCTAAGATTACCGCCATACCGAGGGCGTGGGCCTGATCGGTGAGTGCGCGCAAATCGGCAAGGGTGCCGTATTCAGGACTGATCTTGGTGTAATCTTTGACGCAATAAGGAGAACCAACGCTATTGACACTTCCTTCTTCGTAGATGGGCATGAGCCAAATGACATTGGTGCCGAGGCTTTTGATGTGCTGTAATTTGGAAATCACGCCCTGAAGAGTGCCTTCCGAACTTTGGGCGCGCAAGTTGACTTCGTAAATGCATGCTTTGTTGGGGTCAGGGACATTGACCAATGGCGTGCCGTATTGTTGTGGGCCACTTGTTGGCGGCGGCACAATAGGGTCTTCACCACAGGCAAAGGCCAAGCTCAGCAGTAAACTGATTGCGGCGAATTTAAAGTTCATAGCTCTAAATTACGGATAATGGCTGTAATTTCGCAGCGTGGCCAGCTATAAAACAATTGCTAAAGAAAGTGAAGGGTTCTATAAAGAAAAAGGATCTAAGTTCTTGGCATTTGCTGTCCCTGTCTCTTCTGAAGATGAAATCAAAGCGTTTATTGCCCAAAAGCGCAAGGAGTACCATCAAGCTGTTCATGTGTGCTCGGCTTTCCGCCTAGGTGCAGACCATAAAGTATATCGCGCCTCCGACGACGGCGAACCCTCCAATGCTGCCGGCCCACCAATTTTGGGGCAAATCCAAGCATTCGAGCTCACCAATATCCTCATTGCTGTGGTGCGTTACTACGGCGGCACTAACTTAGGCGTGGGCGGCCTCATATCAGCCTATCGAACAGCGGCTAAAGCTGCACTTGAAAATGCGCAAATCATAGAAAAGGAGGAAATGGAGCATTATGAATTTTCCTGTACCTATGCGCAAATGCCCGGCGTAATGTCTTTTCTCAAGAAGGAAAAGATAGAAATCACGACCACTTCCATGGACTTGTCTTGCCACTTCAAGCTGCTTTTAAATAAAAGTGCTGCACCTGAATTGATTGGCAAACTCGAAGCACTGTTGGCTTAGTTGAAGAAAAAAATGAGTGCAAAAAAAATCCCTCTTTTCGGGAGGGATTTTCATCGTTTAATGAGGCTTACATCTTAATAATGATGAATTCTGTGCGTCGGTTCAGCTGATGCTGTTCTTCGCTACAAGTAGATTTGACAGTTCCTTCGCAACCGCAGTCGTTCAACAACCTTGTTTCTCCGTAACCTTTACCGTAAATACGCGACGGATTGCTGATGCGTTGCTGAATATAAGCGGCAGATGATTTGGCACGGTTGCTCGAAAGCGTTTCATTGAATTTGATGCTACTGCGGCAGTCGGTGTGTGAACCCAGTTCAATAACCATGGTTGGGTTCTCGTTCATGACCTTCACAATTTTATCCAACTCAATAGCGGCATCTTTGCGGATATTGAATTTACCAAGGTCAAAATAAATAGGTTTGATACCCAACATTTTGGCGAGGTCTCCACCGAGTACGACTGGTTGAAGTTCAATTTTAAGTTTTTCGTGTAGCTGAATGACACCTTCTTGTTCGATACGCCCCTTGAACTCAATCGTTTTGTTAAGGTAACCTGGCATAGAAAGTTCGATTTTCAATTGCAGTTCATCGCCAACTTTGTACCCTTTGAGTGCTTCGCTTACATCTCCAGCGGATAGTGTGTTTTCGTCAACGAGTGTGTTTTTGGTTTTGAGGTCAGTAATGATGACACCTACACCAGCTAAAGGCGCTTTGGTGTCTGTATCTGTGACAAGTAAACGTATTCCGTAGTCTGGTGTAGGTGCGAGTCCAATTTTTTGTTCGAAAACAGTTGCATTTTTAGGCACCTCAATTTGTCTGATGACATCGTCGTACTTGTCTGTGCGTGTAGAAATCGTATAAGTAGTTCCGGCGATTCCTTCAAATTGGAAAGAGCCATTGGCGTCGGTTTTGACGCTGGCAACGATATTTCCATTTTGGTCTTTGATGGTAATGGTTGCAAAAGAAAGTGGATTGTTGTTGTTCTTGTCAACGATTGTCATCTTGATGAGCGGGTTGAAGCGGATCTCCTGAATTTTTTCAAAGGCGTAGATGTCGTCACTGCCCTTTCGGTTAGAAGACAGATAACCCCATTTACCGTTCGCTAAAAATGTGAGCGCAAAATCATCGGCTGTGGAGTTGACAGATAAGCCAAGATTTTTAGCCGCCATATTTGCATCTGCAGGTATAGCAAAAATATCGAGCCCGCCTAAACCAGGGCGTCCGTTGGAGGCAAAATACAAGAGTTTGTCAGTGCCAATCCAAGGAAATAATTCTTGGCCGCTCGTATTGACATTAGGGCCTAAATTGACGGGTTTGCCAAACTGGCCTTTGTCGTCCATTGTACAAGCATAAATATCGGCGCCGCCAAATCCACCGGGCATATCAGAGGCAAAATATAGTGTCTTGCCATCTGCACTTAGCGCTGGATGACCACAAGCGTAGTCTGCGGAGTTATATGGGAATTCTCTGACATTGACCCACTCACTGCGCACTACATCGGCAATGTAGATTTTGAGGTGCTGAATGCCATCCTTGCCTAGTTTGTTTTTCTTATCGCGGTTGTTGCTCGTGTAATACACCACCTGACCATTTGAACTAAAGCAGAGTGGTCCGTCGTGCTTGATAGAATTGATGGGTCTTTCCAACAAAATAGGTTCGGATAAAAATCCGTTTTCACCGGTCTGAACAAAAAAGAGCTCCAAAAAGTAATCGTTGTTTCCACCCCAACGGACGTCGCCAAAGCCAGCTTTTTGACGGCTAGAGATCATGACCGCGCTGTTTTTTTGTGGGTAAGGATATACGCCAAAGTCGGCATGATCTGTATTGATCCCGACTTCTTTTAAGCTAAAATAAGCGGGTTCAGTTTGTATTTCCTGCAAAAAGTCTTTTTGCTTTTCCCAGAGCTGGGCTCTTGAGTCTGTGGGTTTCAGGGCTGCAAATTGTGCTAAATGTGTTTGCGCTTCTGGGTATTTGCCCAGTGCCATGAGGGTATACGCCAACCAATAATGGTTTTCTGCCGTTGGTTTTTGAGCCACAAGACTTTTGTACGCGCCTTCTGCTTTGTCGTTTTGGTTGGTGCGCAGGTAGCAATACGCTAGTTTTTCGCGTAATTCTGGTGAATCTTGGTCTGTATTACAGACTTTTTCAAAGTAAGGAATGGCCTCGGCATAAGCTAATTTTTCAAAAAGCACGTTTGCTTTTGCCAAGCGGCCTCCTTGTGCAAATAAGCTGAGCCCACTGACAAGAAAAAGGGTAAAAAGCGTAATTTTCTTCATAAGATCTTAGAAATAGCGCGGTGATTTGATACCGCTTTGTTTTCTGGAAATATCGTAGCTGAGCATGATTTCATAGGTGCCGTCATTGTATTTACGCATAGCAGTGAGGCCGAGTTCGGTGGCCACACCAACGCGCAGGGTAGGCGCTACTTGATACTGTAAATAAACGCCTGTGGCTGCTGAGAGGCGATAAAAAGCCCCTACAAAAAAGCGTTCTTGGATAATACCAGCAAGTGACAGATCTAAGCTAAGCGGTGCACCAGCAGTCATTTTAGCTTGAACAACCGGGCGGAGCTTGAAAGTAGGTGTTAAGGCAAAAACAGCACCAGTATTGACAAAGAAGTGTCGTTTTTCCAAGTTGAGTGCAGTGCCATCATAGCTTTGCTCAAATAATTTGGGCGAGCTTGCGCCAAAGAACCAATTTTTAGCGCGGTAATACACACCAAATCCGAGATTTGGATTGACCTGATTGCGCACGTCTTTACTTAGGCTTGGGTCGTCTTCAGTTGTGATCAGCGTAGAAGTATTCAAAGTGATTACGTTCATACCGGCTTTCAAACCAAACGAAAGGCGGTGCTGATTAGAAAACTTCAGGGAGTAAGAGAAATCTCCGTAAATCATATTCTGGTTCAGCGGCCCAATTTGATCGCTCACCATGGTCAGGCCTAAACCAACAGACTCATAGCTCATCGGTGAATGAAAGCTAAAGGTCGAGGTTTGGGGCCCACCATTGAAGCCAACCCATTGCTGGCGGTGTAGTGCCGTTGCATTGAGCATGCCATTGCTACCGGCATAGGCAGGGTTCACAAATAATTGGTTGTCGGTGAATTGTGTAAACTGCGCCTCTTGCTGTCCGAAAACAGTAGTGGCGAGTAACACAAAGAAAAAACTAAAGTGTAGTGCTTTCATATCTATTTACTTAGCGTTTGAGGTAAATGTATCCTTTAATGACACCATATTTATCTGTCTTGGTATCGAGTATGTAGAAGTAAGTTCCGGTTGGAAGCGCATCGCCGCCAACGTTGAGTGCACTTTGCGATGTTCCATCCCAAGAGTTGTCGTACGGACTCATTCTAAAGACTTCAGAGCCCCAACGGTTGAAGATGATGATTTCATTATCGTCAAAATACTGAAGACCTTCAATGATAAACGTTTCGTTTGTGCCATCTCCGTCTGGTGAGAACGCTTCCGGAACAATGATTTCTACGCTACAATTAGAACCTGAAACAAATGGATCACAAGGATCTGTTGGGTCAGAACCATTACCAGATTCTTCGCCATTTGTGAGGCCATCGTTGTCGCAATCGAGTGCTGCCCATTCAGGTGAAGGTGTAACAGTTTGGCTACTTAAAATGTAATCACATGGGTCAATTGGGTTGGTTCCGTCATTGAATTCATCTCCATCTATCACGCCATCTCCGTCGGTGTCAGGATTATTTGGATCTGTACCTGCGCCTGCTTCCTGACCATTCGTAAGCCCGTCGTTGTCGCAATCGAGGTTGTTCCAAGCTGTAGAAGGCGTTACGGTTTGGCTTGCAAATACAAATGAGCAAGGATCAGTTGGGTTAGTTCCGTCCGTGACCTCAGTACCGTCTAGTACACCATCGCCGTCGGTATCAGGATTTGTTGGGTCTGTACCTGCTGCAATTTCACCGCCATTTGAGAGGCCGTCGTTGTCGCAATCAAGGTTGTTCCATGCACTAGAAGGCGTTACCGTTTGGCTTGCAAATACAAACGAGCAAGGATCAGTTGGGTTGGTGCCGTCGGCAACTTCTTTACCGTCTAGTACACCATCGCCGTCGGTATCAGGATTTGTTGGGTCTGTACCTGCTGCAATTTCACCACCGTTTGAAAGCCCGTCGTTGTCGCAATCGAGGTTGTTCCATGCTGTAGATGGCGCAACCGTTTGGCTAGCAAATACAAGTGAACATGGGTTGAGTGGGTTCGTGCCGTCGGCTACTTCCGTCCCATCTAGTACCCCATCGCCGTCGGTATCAGGGTTTGTTGGGTCTGTACCAGCTGCAATTTCAGCACCATTTGAAAGGCCGTCGTTGTCGCAATCGAGGTTGTTCCAAGCTGTAGAAGGCGTAACGGTTTGGCTAGCAAATACAAGTGAACATGGGTTGAGTGGGTTCGTGCCATCAGCAACTTCCGTTCCGTCTAGAACGCCATCGCCATCGGTATCAGGGTTCGATGGGTCTGTACCTAATGCTGTTTCTTGTCCGTTGGTGAGGCCATCTAGGTCACAATCTTGGTTGGCATCGAGCAAACTACAAGCATTGACCGTAATGAAGATGGTGTCGGTTGCACACAAGAAAGGAAGCGGCGAACCTTGGTCACAAACCTGAACCACCACGAGGTCAGTGCCTACGAAGTTGGCGTTCGGTTGGTAGGTAAACGTTCCATCTTGGGCAATCGTGATTGTTCCGTTTTGTGGCCCAACAAGCGGTGTGGTGTTCACCACAAGGTTGGTGCCGTCTGGATCAAAATCACCTGCATTGGTGAGGTCACCCGTTTGGCTACCGTTGTAATTGACCACAAGTACCTCGTTATCTAGCACTGGCGCATCGTTTACAGGACTTACCTGAATAGTGACCATTCCAATATTGGATGTTGCCCCACTGTTGTCATTGACGCGGTAAGCAATACTTGCCGAACCATTGAAGTTAAAGACAGGCGTAAAGGTCAATACACCAGCCGCAACAGTAGCTGAACCTTGCGCAGTGTTTACGGTTGTTTGGATACCTGCTATTGATAAGTCGAGGTCAACAGTATTCACATCGATGGTGCCATCGATATCTGTATCGTTATTGGTGATATTCAAGCTGACTGGCGTATCCTCAATAGTGGTAGTGAGGTCGTTATTGGCAACTGGTGGGTTATTTACTGAAAGGACAGTTATGGTAAGCGTTGCAATGTTAGACACAGTACCACTGTTGTCATTTACAGTATACGTAATACTTGTTGTGCCATTGAAGTTCAATGCTGGCGTGTAAGTCACTACACCGGCCACTACGTTCCATGAACCTTGCGCATTGTTGAAGCTTGTTTGGAAGCCAGCAATACTTGGGTTGAGGTCTACGCTACTTGTATTGATTGAACCGTCAATATCGATATCGTTATTGGTGATATTGAAATTCACAGGTGTGTTTTCGTTGGTAGTAGCGACGTCGTTGTTGGCAATTGGCGCGTCATTTACAGCCGTCACATTGATGGTAATGCTTGCTAAGTTTGAAGTTGCACCACTGTTGTCATTGACACTATAGTTGATACTTGCCGAGCCGTTGAAGTTTGCCGCTGGCGTGAACGTCAAGACACCATTTGTTACGACCCAAGTACCTTGTGTATTGGTAAAGGTCGTTTGGATACCTGGTGTAGTAGGATCAAGATCCACTGTAGTTACATCAATTGTACCGTCTGAATCGGTATCGTTGTTGGTGAGGTTGAGCGTCACTGGCATGTCTTCGTTGGTTGTAGCCACATCGTTGTTGGCCACAGGTAAGTCGTTCACCGATACAACATTGACCGTAACAGTTGCTGTGTTCGAAAGCGCAGCGCTGTTGTCTTTTACGGTATAGATGATGCTTGCAGTACCATTGAAGTTGGCGTTCGGCGCAAAGGTCATTAAACCTGATGCTACCGTCCAGGCACCTTGTGCATTCACGAAGGTAGTTTGGAGCCCTGCAACCGTTGTATTGAGGTCAACTGCATTGATGTTAATGGTACCATCTACATCTGTATCGTTATTGGTGATATTGAAACTTACAGGTGTGTCTTCGTTGGTTGTTGCGAAGTCATCATTCGCCACTGGCAAGTCATTTACTGAAACAACCGTGATGGTAATGGTCGCTACGTTAGATGTTGCTCCGGTATTGTCATTCACAGAATAATTGATACTTGCCGAACCATTGAAGTTGGCAGCTGGCGTGAAGGTCATGTTACCATTCGTAACCGTCCAAGTTCCTTGCGCGTTGGTAAAGGTTGTTTGGATACCCGGCGCAGTAGGGTCGAGGTCTACTGTGTTGGCATCAATTGTACCATCTACATCGTTGTCGTTGTTCACCACATCAAGTGTTACTGGTGTGTCTTCATTGGTAGATGCTGCGTCGTTATTGGCCACAGGTGCGTCGTTCAATGTGAGCACAGTAACAGTAATGAGGGCCACATTCGAAATCAGACCGCTGTTGTCTTTTACCGTGTAGTTGATGCTCGCAGAACCGTTAAAGTTGGCAGCTGGTGTGAAGGTCAAGTTACCCGCTGTAACCACCCAAGTTCCTTGTGCAGTTGTCACGTCTATTTGTGTACCCGCTGCAGCTGGATTCAAATCAACTGAATTGCTATTGATTGTGCCGTCTATATCGGTATCGTTGGCCGTGATATTGAAGGTTACTGGTGTGTCTTCGTTTGTTGTAGCCAAGTCGTTGTTGGCAATTGGCGCATCATTGACAGCCGTTACATTGACATTAATTGTCGCTATGTTAGAGACACTACCGCCGTTGTCGTTAACGGTGTAATCAATAGCAGCCGAACCAATGAAGTTGGCATTTGGTGTGAAAGTCACGATTCCTCCTGTAACACTCCAAGTACCTTGTGCATTCACAAATGTATTTTGGATTCCACCTGTAGTTGGATCAAGGTCAACCGTATTGACGTCTATCGTTCCATCTAAATCGCTGTCATTGTTGGTGACGTTGAGAGATACTGGTGTGTCTTCGGTCGTGGAAGCACTATCGTTATTTGCAATTGGCGCATCATTCACAGGGACGACATTCACGGTAATGTTCGCCACGTTTGAAGTTGCTCCACTGTTGTCGTTTACGGTATATGTAATGCTAGCCGCGCCATTGAATTGAGCAGCTGGTGTAAACGTCATGACGCCTGCCGTTACCGACCAAGTACCTTGGGTATTGGTGAAGGTCGTTTGGATACCAGGTGTTGATGGGTTGAGGTCAACCGTATTTGCGTCGATGGTACCGTCGTTATCGGTATCGTTGGCGGTAAGGTTGAAGGTCACTGGTGTGTCTTCGTTGGTAGAAGCTACATCGTTTGTCGCAACAGGAATACAGTTTGGTACTGGTGCAATTGTTACACTAGTTGCCGCAGAGATACAAGTTAAATCTGTTGTACTTCTCGCCGTACAGCTATATGTTCCTGGAAGAAGCGATGTAAAGCTTGTACTTGCTTGATACAAAGTACCATTGATAGAGTAGGTGAAATTGCCAATCGGATTACCGATGGTGAAGGCACCGGTTGTTGTACCACATATTGGTTGTGTGATGCTCGCAACAGATGGCGCGCTCGGCACACTCGGTACAGCATTCACCACAACTGGAGATCCTACGCTTACACAAGAAGCATCTGCGCTATTTCTTACATAAGGGAAGTAAGTTCCTGGAGTTAAAGATGCAAATGTAGCACCTGCTTGATACGTGCCACCGTTCAATGCATATTGTACGCCACTCTGCACCGCAAACGCAATTGATCCGGTTGCCACAGCACAGGTTGGTTGCGTAACTGTTGCAGATGGGAGTGAAGGCAAGGCAGGAACCGCATTGATGCTTACTGTGGTTGTGTTAGAAACACAAGTCATATCCGTTGTTCTTCTTGCTCGAACGTTGTAAGTTCCTGGCGTCAGGCCGTTAAAGGTTGTGGCTGCCTGGTAATTTACACCGTCAAGTGAGTATTCAAAAGCCCCAAGTGGTGCTGTAACAGTAATTGTTCCTGTCGGCGCAGCACATGTTGGTTGTGATGTTGCGCTTGCAATAGGCGCTGTTGGTGCACCTGCTGAGGCAATAATGGCGATTGTTGCACCATTGGTTACACAAGTTGCATCATATATTGAGCGTACTGAAATAGGGTAGTTGCCCGGCGCAAGGTTATTGAATGAACTGCCATTGACATAATTGACGCCATTGATTGTGCATTGTACGCCAGTTTGTGTATTGAAGTTGATTGTACCAGTTGGCACAGCACAAGTTGGTTGCGTCGCGATGGCAGCAGGTGTTGCTGGCAAGGCCGTCACTGGGTTAATGGTCAGAGACAAAGCTGTCGAAATACATGTTTGATCGGCAGTTCTTCTTGTTGTTAGGTTATATGTACCTGAGGCCAATCCGCTAAATGTAGTGCTGCTTTGGTAACTCACTCCATTGATAGAATAGTCAAATGCACCGAGTGGCGCACTCACCACAATTGTTCCGGTTGGTACCGCACATGTTGGCTGTACTGTAATACTTGCTACAGGAAGTGTTGGTGCTCCAAGCGCAGCATTGATCACAATTGTTGATCCAGTAGTCACACATGCGTTATTGGCATTGCTTCTTACCGAAATAGTGTAGCTACCAGCCTGTAGATTCAAGAACTGATTTGAATTTTGGTATGCACTGCCATTGATCGCGTATTGCACTCCAGCAAGGCTATTGATGCTGATGCTACCAGTTGGCGTAGCACATGTAGGCTGAGTTGCGCTCGCAGTTGGTACTGTTGGCAATGCAGTTACAGTTACAGATGCAGTAGTTGATACATTGGCACAACCTCCTGTTCCGCTAACTGTGTAAGTCATCACAGCTGTTCCAGCCGCTACAGTACTAACTGCACCTGTAGATGCATTAATAGTTGCCACAGCAGGTGTTGCAGAAGACCATGCTCCACCTGGAACAGAAGAAGTCAAAGTAGAAGAACCATTTGCACAGATTGCAGTAGTTCCAGAAATTGTTCCGGCAGAAGGCACGGCAGTGACCACAACAGTTGCAGTAGCTGTTGCGTTCGCACAACCACCTGTACCTGTTACGGTGTAAGTCATTACAGATGTTCCAGCGCTTACACCTGTCACTGCACCTGTAGATGCATTAATAGTTGCCACAGCAGGTGTTGCAGAAGACCATGCTCCACCTATAACAGAAGAAGTCAAAGTAGAAGAACCATTTGCACAGATTGCAGTAGTTCCAGAAATTGTTCCGGCTGTTGGAACAGCTGTTACAGTAACCGTTGCAGTAGCTGTTGCGTTCGCACAACCACCTGTACCTGTTACGGTGTAAGTCATTACAGAAGTTCCAGCGCTCACGCCAGTTACTGCACCTGTAGAAGCGTTGATGGTTGCCACAGTAAGATCACTTGAAGACCAAGCCCCACCGGCATCGCCGTTAGAAGAAAGTGTAGTAGAACCATTCGCACAGATTTCAGTAGTTCCAGAGATTGTACCTGCAGAAGGAACCGCTGTTACAGTAACCGTTGCAGTTGTAGATACGTTTGCACAACCACCTGTACCAGTTACAGTGTAAGTCATTACAGTTGTTCCAGCGCTTACGCCTGTTACTGCACCTGTAGAAGCGTTGATAGTTGCTACAGCAGGAGTTGCTGAAGACCATGCACCACCGGTATTGCCGTTAGAAGAAAGTGTTGTTGAACCGTTTGCACAGATGGCAGTAGTTCCAGAAATTGTTCCGGCTGAAGGCACGGCAGTGACCACAACCGTTGCAGTAGTTGATACGTTCGCACAACCACCTGTACCTGTTACAGTATAGGTCATTACAGAAGTTCCAGCGCTCACGCCAGTTACTGCACCTGTAGAAGCGTTGATGGTTGCCACAGTAAGATCACTTGAAGACCAAGCCCCACCGGCATCGCCGTTAGAAGAAAGTGTAGTAGAACCATTCGCACAGATTTCAGTAGTTCCAGAGATTGTACCTGCAGAAGGAACCGCTGTTACAGTAACCGTTGCAGTTGTAGATACGTTTGCACAACCACCTGTACCAGTTACGGTATAAGTCATTACAGATGTTCCAGCGCTTACGCCTGTTAATGCACCTGTAGAAGCGTTGATAGTTGCCACAGCAGGAGTTGCTGAAGACCATGCGCCACCGGCATTGCCGTTAGAAGAAAGTGTTGTTGATCCGTTTGCACAGATGGCAGTGGTTCCAGAGATTGTACCGGCTGAAGGCACGGCAGTGACTACCACAGTTGCAGTTGTAGATACATTCGCACAACCACCTGTACCTGTTACGGTGTAAGTCATTACAGATGTTCCAGCGCTTACGCCAGTCACTGCACCTGTAGAAGCGTTGATGGTTGCCACAGCTGGTGTTGCTGAAGACCATGCGCCTCCCGCATTGCCGTTAGAAGAAAGTGTTGTAGAACTGTTTGCACAGATTGCAGTGGTTCCAGAAATTGTACCGGCTGATGGTACAGCTGTTACAGTAACTGTTGCAGTAGTCGATACGTTCGCACAACCACCTGTACCAGTTACAGTGTAAGTCATTACAGATGTTCCAGCGCTTACACCTGTCACTGCACCTGTAGATGCATTAATAGTTGCCACAGCAGGTGTTGCAGAAGACCATGCTCCACCTATAACAGAAGAAGTCAAAGTAGAAGAACCATTTGCACAGATTGCAGTAGTTCCAGAAATTGTTCCGGCTGTTGGAACAGCTGTTACAGTAACCGTTGCAGTAGTTGATACGTTCGCACAACCACCTGTACCCGTTACGGTGTAAGTCATTACAGATGTTCCGGCACTCACGCCAGTTACTGCACCTGTAGATGCATTAATAGTTGCCACAGCAGGTGTTGCAGAAGACCATAATCCGCCTGGAACAGAAGAAGTCAAAGTAGAAGAACCATTTGCACAGATTGCTGTAGTTCCAGAAATTGTTCCTGCAGAAGGCACGGCAGTGACCACAACAGTTGCAGTAGCTGTTGCGTTCGCACAACCACCTGTACCCGTTACGGTGTAAGTCATTACAGATGTTCCGGCACTCACGCCAGTTACTGCACCTGTAGATGCATTAATAGTTGCCACAGCAGGTGTTGCAGAAGACCATGCTCCACCTATAACAGAAGAAGTCAAAGTAGAAGAACCATTTGCACAGATTGCAGTAGTTCCAGAAATTGTTCCTGCAGAAGGCACGGCAGTGACCACAACAGTTGCAGTAGCTGTTGCGTTCGCACAACCACCTGTACCTGTTACGGTGTAAGTCATTACAGATGTTCCGGCACTCACGCCAGTTACTGCACCTGTAGATGCATTAATAGTTGCCACAGCAGGTGTTGCAGAAGACCATGCTCCACCTGGAACAGAAGAAGTCAAAGTAGAAGAACCATTTGCACAGATTGCAGTAGTTCCAGAAATTGTTCCGGCAGAAGGCACGGCAGTGACCACAACAGTTGCAGTAGTTGATACGTTCGCACAACCACCAGTACCTGTTACGGTATAAGTCATTACAGAAGTTCCAGCGCTTACGCCAGTTACGGCACCTGTAGAAGCGTCGATGGTTGCCACAGCAGTAGTTGCTGAGCTCCAAGTTCCACCTGTTACAGAAGAAGTCAAAGTAGAAGAACCATTTGCACAGATTGCAGTAGTTCCAGAAATTGTTCCGGCTGTTGGAACAGCTGTTACAGTAACCGTTGCAGTAGCTGTTGCGTTCGCACAACCACCTGTACCTGTTACGGTGTAAGTCATTACAGATGTTCCAGCGCTTACACCTGTCACTGCACCTGTAGATGCATTAATAGTTGCCACAGCAGGTGTTGCAGAAGACCATGCTCCACCTATAACAGAAGAAGTCAAAGTAGAAGAACCATTTGCACAGATTGCAGTAGTTCCAGAAATTGTTCCTGCAGAAGGCACGGCAGTGACCACAACAGTTGCAGTAGCTGTTGCGTTCGCACAACCACCTGTACCTGTTACGGTGTAAGTCATTACAGATGTTCCAGCGCTTACACCTGTCACTGCACCTGTAGATG
>JBEEKN010000013.1:0-49502 GCA_041168605.1 Bacteroidota bacterium
GGGCCCATACATTAAAAGTGTATTGCTCTACCAGCTGAGCTACAGGATCTGCCTTTTTGAGGGTGCAAATATACAACTATTGTTTTGATTCGGCAAGGAAATATGTGGTAAATTTGATAAAAAATAAACGCAAATAGGCAATTGATTGATTGCCAACCGACTAATCATGGCAATGCAAACAATCTTTTTGATCGGAATGATGGGCAGTGGCAAGTCTACACTTGGAGCGCTGCTCGCCGCTTCATTAGAACGCCCTTTTCTAGACACCGATGCCGCCATAGAAAAAAAGGAGGGTCGAACGATTCAGCAAATTTTTGAGCAAGAAGGTGAAGTGTATTTCAGGGAGTGCGAACAGCAGTTGTTGCAAGAGTTGCCTGTAGAGGCGTGTGTAGTGGCCTGTGGAGGCGGTTTGCCGTGCTTTTACAGCAACATAGAGCTACTCAAGTCAAAAGGAATTGTGGTTTACCTAGAGGCCGCTGCTGAGCAGTTATTCGAGCGAATCAAAGGAGATGACCTCAGACCCAAACTTCGGGATGTAAAGGCTTTTAAATTATTGAAAGCACAGCGGGAAGCGACTTACCAAAAAGCACATTTTACGGTTGCTGCAGCGCAGTCGGAAAAACAAATACTTGCTGAATTACAGGCTTTGCATGCAGCAACTACAAATCAATAAAGATCTTTCTTGAAGCCGACCGCGAAATTGAAGTAGAGCGGAGAAAGGTATTCGGTTGAGGCCGCGGTGTTGTTGCTGGCGTTGGCCAAGAGCAAGTAGTTGAGCGTGACGTCAGTGTAAATAGTACCGATGGCCGGAATGGTATACTTTACGCCGCCTTGCAAATAGCCGCCTAAGCTAAAAATTCTGCCTTCGGTGAGTTCATTAGGGTCTACTTGATGGCTCTGCTGCCAGCTGTACTGCCCGGTGATGTCTGTTTCTTCATAGACCTTGCGCACTGTGCCGATGGCAATGATAATTCCCGAGCCACCATAGCCTGCAAAGCCGTTGTCGTAGTCGTTACCGATGTAGTAGCGGTTGCCGCCTTCAATATTGAAGTAGCTTGTCTTGTAGCGGTTATTGACGGCTAAAATATAGGGGTTGATATTCTGATTGACTCCTGTAACATAGCCAATCAGGGTATCGTAGTTGGCTTTTGGGAAGGAATAACTCAATCTGCCGTAGAGCGTGACGTCTCCACTTCTTGGTATTTCGAGGTGGGCATGCACGCCAGGCATAGAGAGGTTGCCGTTTTGTAAACTTTGCGTGTTCAAGAAGCTGTTTAGGCTCAGGCCTCCGCCATAACTGAATTGAGCAAAAAGATGTGCTTGGAGGAGTCCGGCGAATAGGAGTAGGCTGATATATTTCATGTGGATTGACTATCAATAATTGTTCCAACAAAAATAGGGCCTTTTTCTTGTTCTTTTTTTGTGCTCGTATTTGTTTTTCATCTAAATTTGTTAGGTATGTCTCGCACGCAATATTTCTTTTCTTTTGTTCTAGCCACAATTTCATTTATTGCGGCACGCTCCATACAGCGCGAGGGCATAGAAAACTATTACGAGCAAGTCGCATCGGGCTTTCAAAAAGAATTAGGCTTCATCGATTTTGAGCACCCCGCAGTTGCAAAGTATTTGCCAATGGGCTTGCAGCCGTTTGCTGCGCTTTCTTCTCTAGACTCCATTCAATCGGTTGCCATCAGTCAAGACTCCCTCCAGGTGCTGCACTACAACAGCCAAGACAACACCTATACGCCCTTGTTTGGCGTAGCTGCTGATCACAAAATCACACAAATTGCAGGCTTTGATTCCACACTCGTCTACCTAGACCAAGCCCAAGAATTACATTTCATTCAAGCGCCCTTCATAGCAGAATTTGCCCAAACGTATCCGCTCCAAAACGAAGACGGCGCCAAGCAATTATTGTGCTACCATCCCAATCTTAACCGCATTTTGCTTTTAAATAGTGCTTTGTTAGAAAGCGGTGAACGTCGTTTTGTTTGCCAGACTTTTCACATCGGCAAACGTCAGCTGAGTCAGGTGCCTCTTTTTTCTTTTGATAGTAAAGAGCTCTTATTTGAGCCTATCGCCATGGCCATTCAGCCCTTATCAAATGAATTCTATTTGTTGTCTAAAACAGGAGAAGTTGTGATCCTAGACCAACAAGGTGTGTTGCTCTCACGCCATCAGCTACCAGCTGGTATCAACGAGCCTAAACTCATTAGTTTTGCGCCCAACGGCGATTTACTCGCTACAGACGCCAATAGCTTGCATCCTGTCGTAGTGCGTTTACCTTGGCAAAAAATGACACCTGAGCAATGGGCCCTCGTTCATTAGGCCATCCAGTACAGACAAATTCCCGACAAACCCCGTCTTATTGCTAAAAACCTGCTGATATGCTGTTGTCGGCTGTAGCTCCCGACCCATCCAAGCTTTTTTATCGCTATCGGCTTGTCCTGTATAGGTTTCGCTCCATTCGAGCTTTAACTGAAGATCGAGCGCCGTATTGATCCAATCCAGGATCAACTGATTCAATTCATGGACATAAGCCGGTTGCTGCGCAAAGAGTGCGCGCAGATCATGTGCGTAGTGTTCAAAGTGAGGTGCATTGGCATACGCACTTTCTATGGCTCTCCAGTGTTCGGCTAGCCAATTTTTGCTGTAATCGATTTTCAGAGCGCCCGTGGTTTGCTTGCCTTCGGCGTGTACAATAGGTAAATTGAGCTGAATGACGCCATTTGCGCTCAGGATTTCTGCGCGCGTCCGGATGCTTTGCTTTACGTAATGCTCGTGTAGGTCGATGACGATATCCTGCTCGTGCAAAAGCGCGCGCACATAGGCCAACGAAGGGAAATAGGCGCACGAAAAGACTGGCATTACTTAGGCAATAAAGCGGAAGATGCGGTCAAAACGGATGCCCATGAAGGAATCTACAAACGGAGATTTGGAGAACCAAATAAAAGAAGCGCGGCCCACAATATGGTCTTCGGGCACAAAGCCCCAAACGCGAGAATCGGCAGAGTGGAAACGGTTGTCACCCATCATCCAGTAGTAGTTCATGGCAAAGCGGTAGCTGGTGGCGCGTTTGCCGTCAATGTAGATTTTGTCACCTTTAATAGCTAACTGATGCCCTTCATAGGCGCTGATGATGCGCTTGTACCAAGCAATATTTTGGGTATTGATCGCAATGCGCTGACCTTTTCTCGGTATTTGAAAGCGCTGAAAATCGGTCATGGTATTGTTGACATTCAGGTCTTTGGGGAATTGGTCCAAATTTGATATTTGCTGCATTGGCCCAACGTTATTCAAGCCATTTACAGCTAGGTCGCTATATTGAGGGTAGCGGGTTTTGCTGAGTTTGATCTTGAAATCGGCTTCAATGCGCTGTTTTTCTTTGCGCGTGAGATTCAGGATGTAAAATTGCGCATCGGAAAGGGCATCGAAGTCGGTTCGGGCGCCATCTGCAGAATTTTCTAGGCCGTAGCGCGTCAACATTTCTTCTGTTGAAGGGAAGCTCACCTTGGTTTTTTCAATGCGATATAATAAGGCCTGACCAGGTGCTACATAAGCTCTTTTTCCATTGACATACAGCACTGAATTTACAATTTCCATGACATCGCCAGGCACGCCAACGCAGCGCTTGATGTAGTTCTCGCGCTTGTCTACAGGACGGTAAATGAGACCTCCATGGGTCATGCCTGCTGCATATTCTTGAGAATTGAGCGGGAAGTTGCCTGCTGCAAAATGTGCGCGGGCACGTGTTTTCCATTTGTCAAAACCTGCAATGTATTCTTTATAAAGGGCTATTTGGCCCATAGAGTCGAGACCTGAAAGATTGACATTGCGCTTGCTATTGATGAACTGACTAAACGCCTCTTGGTTGATTAAGCCATGAAAATCGTGGCCCATGAGGCCGCTTGGCGTGCGTGGGTCTAAAATGGCGGTGTCGCCAGAAGGGAAATTAAAGACAACAACGTCGTTGCGCTCAATTTTACTCCAGCCGGGTAAGCGGGTGTAGGTGCCCTTTTCCCAAGATAAATAGGATTTGATATTGACAAATGGCACAATGTTGTGAACCAATGGATAGGAGAGTGGGGTGATTGGAACTTTTGAGCCGTAGGCGAGTTTGTTGACGAAAAGGAAGTCACCGACAACCATTGTTTTTTCCATGGAACCCGTCGGAATTTGAAAAGGCTCAAACGAATAGGTACGAATGACAGCAGCCGCCACCAAAGCCCATACAAATGAATCGCCGTATTCTTTGACGCGCGGTTTGGCTCCGGGTTTGTCTCGCGAAATTTTATCGAGTACAATTGCAATGACGTGCCCAATGACAGGGAGTGCCATAAATAGTACAATGTGGTCGCCCCATTTGCGCTCTTCGAGTTCTTTGGAATTGGCCCAATTTGTAGCTGGCCCGTACTGAAGTTGTTCGTCTTTGGCAATTTTCCCAAATAACAAATAAGGAAAGAACAAGCCTTGGAGGGTGTCTGTGAAGCTATAGAATTTAAATCGACGCAACAAACTCACATTGATGGTCATGAGCATAACAAGGTGCACGCCCGGAAAAGCCATTAGCAAAGACCACCACGGTTTATTGAGGACTTCCTTAAATAGGATAAAGTAGTTGTAGCCCGGAACCATGGCCTCCCAAGATTTGCGCCCTAATTTAGGGAATAAGCGGTGCCATTGTGCCAAATACGGATGTACGAGAATGAGCAGGTAAAAATAAATGAAACTCATAGGGTGGTTTTTAGGACGTCGGCCATGGTAAAAATGCCCTGACGCTGATAAATAAATTCGGAGGCAAGTACCGCGCCCAGGGCAAAGCCTTTGCGGTTGTGGGCAATGTGTTCGATGCGAATGGTATCTATTTCACTGTTGTAGCTGATTTCGTGGGTGCCGGGCACATCGGGTTGGCGGTGAGCCTGAACCGGAATTTCATCTGCTGCAGCATTTTCTAAACGCCAACCGTTGTAGTGTGTGTTGATGTCGAGGATGTCGTTGAGTAAACTAACGGCTGTACCGCTTGGCGCATCGAGTTTTTGGACGTGATGGGTTTCGCTCACCGCGATTTCATAGCTCGGATGGGCGTTCATGAGTTGTGCAAGATGGCGGTTGAGTTCGAAGAATAAATTGACCCCTACGCTGAAATTGCTGGCGTAAAGCAGCGCGCTGTTGGCGTTATTGACCAATTCAGTCACCTGAGGAATGGCGTCTTGCCAGGCGGTGGTCCCGACAACGATAGGAATTTGCTTTTGGGCACAGAATGCGATGTGCTGTGGAGCGAGCTCGGGTCTTGTGAATTCAATGCAGACATCTACTTCAGACCAATTGACGTCGTTGAGTGGTACTTGAGAATTGATTTTAGCCACAATTTGATGCCTGCGTTCTAATGCGATGGCTTCGATGGCTTTTCCCATTTTACCGTATCCGAGTAGTGCAATTCTCATGGCCTAAAGTTACAATTTATCAGCGAAACGTCAATTGGATGCGTGCGCCGATGTATTGGTTTGGTAAAACTTGGGGTTCAATTTGCCAACTGAGGTCGGGGCTAGTGTCAAAATGTACGAAATGTGCTGCGGCACCGGCTTCGGCAATCTGAAAAAGATAAATGGCTGCAAACCCAAGAATGGAGAGGTCTCGCCAGTCTAGATATTGGCGGTAGAGTTGCAGTACGGCTTGGTCGTCGTAGGGTGCCCAAGTGGGGTTGAGGCTGCCGCCGTTTGTCCGGTTGGTGTATTCTTGCTTGAGACTCAATTGGGTTTGCTGGTTGCTGATCAAGAAATAACCGGCGGCACCGAGCCCACCGTAAATGAGTGGCACCTTCCAAAGTGCTTGCAAGTTGGGGGCGTCATGCGAGTTTCGGATTTGACCCAAACCTGGAACCAATGCCGAGGCCAGCATGCTTTTTTGGTGATAACTGAGCTTCAGGCTGTCTTTGGGCTGGATAGAATCTTGCGCAAAGCTTTGAAATGACAGCAAAATGAAGCAAAGCAACAACCTCATTTTGATTTTTTGAGCATTTCGATGAGGCGCTGTAAATCGGCTTCGTGATCAAAGTGAACGATAAGTTTTCCTTTGCCTTCAGGCGTTTTGTCGATGCTCACCTTGGTGCCGAGTTGTTCGGTGAGGTAAGAGAGGTAAAGCTTTTCGGTGGTGCTGAGGCTAGGTTTGGTTTTGGCGCTTGCGCTGGTAGGTGCCGCTTTTTTGGTGGCTTCTGGTTTAGACAAGGCCTCGACGTCGCGCACAGAGAGTTGTTCGTCTAAAATACGCGCCAAAGCGGCGAGTTGTTCTTTTTCAGTGGGCAAGGAGAGGAGTGCTCTGGCGTGGCCCATAGTGACTTGTTTGTCGCGAACGGCAGCTTGAATAGCATCTGGGAGCTTCAGTAAGCGCAGGTGATTGGCAATGTGAGAGCGCGATTTGGCAACTTTATCGGAAAGTTGTTCTTGGGTGAGTTTGCATTCTTCGAGCAGGCGCTCATAGGAAAGGGCCACTTCAATGGCGTTGAGGTCTTCGCGTTGGATGTTTTCAACGAGCGCCATCTCGAGCATGGTTTGGTCGTTGGCGATGCGCACATAGGCTGGCACTTCTGTAAGGCCGGCGAGTTGTGCAGCTCTAAAACGGCGCTCACCCGAGATGAGTTGGTAGCGATCACGGCCCATTTTACGCACCGTAAGTGGTTGAATGATGCCGTGCGTCTGGATAGACGTCTTGAGTTCTTCTAACGCACTGCGCTCAAAGTGTGTGCGCGGATTAAAAGGATTGGCTTCTATTAAAGAGATGGCAATAAGTGCTACGGCTCCGGCTGGAACAGCGCTCGCACCCGTGATGTCTGTTTCGGAATTTTGTAGCAGTGCACTCAGGCCACGGCCCAAGGCAGGTTGTTTTTTGGCATTAGAGCTCATGATCTATCTCGATGATTTTGTCGTCGTTTCCGATTTTGGTAAGGTCGTTCTTTTGTAAAAGTTCGCGCGCAAAATTGAGGTAATTAATGGCGCCTTTGGAGGAGGCATCGTGCATCACAACTGTTTGGCCGTGGCTCGAAGCTTCACTGAGGGTAGTGTTGCGGTGGATAACGGTGTCAAAAACCAACTCTTGAAAGTGGGTCTTGACTTCGTCGACAACCTGATTGGCCAAACGCAAGCGGGTGTCGTACATAGTGAGGGCCATGCCTTCGATTTCAAGTGCCGGATTGAGCCTGCCTTGAACAATTTTGATGGTGTTGAGCAATTTGCTGAGCCCCTCTAGAGCAAAGTACTCGCACTGAACGGGAATCATGACGGAGTCTGCGGCAACTAGCGCATTGACGGTAATGAGGCCCAAAGATGGAGAGCAGTCAATTAGGATAAAGTCGTAGTCGTCTTTGATTTGCTCAAGCGCTGCACGCAGGAGGTATTCTCGGTTGGGCATGTTGATCATTTCGAGCTCGGCCCCAACGAGGTCTACGTGCGAAGGGAGTATAAAGAGGTTCGGATTGCTGGTTTCGAGAATCGCTTCTTGAGCAGGTCGGTTGTTGACCAAGCAATCGTAGATGTTTTTGACAGATTTAGGGTCAAAGCCAGTGCCTGAAGTGGCATTTGCTTGCGGGTCGGCATCGACAATGAGGGTCTTGTATTCGAGTACGCCAAGGCAACCACCCAAATTAATGGCTGTTGTTGTTTTTCCGACGCCCCCCTTTTGATTGGCAATGGCAATAATTTTACCCATAAGTGTTCTATTGAACTATAAAATTACAAGTTGTTCAGCATACTTTTTAGCCTTCCAAAAGGAACTTATTAACCATTTTGCCCGACCTCCTGTCAATATCCTTCATTCACAGCTCGTTAGCCTAATCTTTGTGCTGCGATTTTTTCCCTAATTTTACACCTATGAAAGCAATGCGCTATTTTAGTATTGGAAGCGACCCGCAAAATGAGCTACAGCTCGCAACAACAGAATGCGTTCCTTTCCATTTGTTACTCGGTCAAGATCAATCCGGTAACATTTGGGTGGCGAGCAGAACAGCCGGTGCATTTTATCAACTCAACGGCCAGTTAGCCACTCAAACTATGGCACTTGAAGCCGGAGACGAACTTGCCATTGGCCCCAACCGCATAGACTGGATGCATGTTTTTGGTATTTCGCCCGCCGAAATTGGTGCGCGAGAAGCACAAAAAGAAGCGGTAGAAGAAAAACAAAAAGGTTTGCGTTTTCAACTGATTTTCATCTACATTGCCATCGCCTTGCTTATTTTTTTAATGGCTTTTTACATTTAGCACTTAAAAAAAACTGCAGTCCTGTATTCGGAATCAGAAATAATTTGTAATATTGCACCCCCATTCAGTTGAATTGGGCTAAATTTTCAGAGATGAACGTCATTAAACAAATCGAGCAGGAGCTAATCGCCAAAAATGAATTACCAGCTTTCGGAGCAGGTGATACCATTATCGTTTCATACCGTATTGTAGAGGGTAACAAGGAGCGTATCCAACAATTCCAAGGTGTTGTCTTACAACGTCGCGGAGCTGGAGCTACCGAAACTTTCACCATCCGCAAAATGTCGGGCAATATCGGTGTTGAGCGTATCATACCTGTACACTCGCCATTTATCGACAGCATTACCATCGTTAAACGTGGTGCTGTACGTAGAGCACGTATTTTCTACTTCCGTGAGCGCACTGGTAAATCAGCACGTATCCGCGAGAAAAAGAACTTTGCGAAATAAGAAACCGCAAAACACATATTTGAAAAGGAGCTTCGGCTCCTTTTTTTTTATGCCTAAACTTTTGTCTCTCTTTTATACTATACTAGAACTTTTGGGAAGCGCAACTTATTGAATAGAGATGATCTCAAATTCAGTTCTCCTGTTGAGGGCTCGATTGGCCGCTGAGGAGTTGGCTACACGTGGTTGGGCTTCGCCATAACCTTTGTATTGCATGCGCTCAGCAGCCACGCCTTGCCCTTCTAAATAGGCTGCAACTGCTTTGGCGCGCTCCTCTGATAGTACTTGGTTTCGTGCGGCATCACCGATGTCGTCTGTGTGTCCATTGATTTGGATGCGCAAACCGGCTTGTTTGTTTAGGTAGTTCGCAAAGCCTTGAAGTAAGAGCTCGGCATCGGGGCTTAAAAGTGTAGCATCGGTCGCAAAGACAATGGCTTCAATAGCATAGGCACTTCCTTCTTCAAGTGTATCTATTTGCAGCGGTTTGGCTTCAATTTTCAAATTGGGTTTTTGTAGTTCATCGACACTCAGTACTTGCGCCTGAAAACTGTAGTTTTCTTTGCTGGCTTCAATACTTATTTTTTGATCGACGTGTACAGCGATTGCATAACTGCCGTCGTCGTTGCTTTTGGTGCTCATTTGAGGAATATCGGGGTCTTGAGAACGCACAATAAGTTCTGCATCGGCGACACTTCGTCCATTTTTATCCTTTAGGGTACCACTTAAAATCCGCGTCTCTTTCGGTCGGGCAGCTTCATGCAGTTCAAAACTAAAGATGTCCCAGTTTTGGGCTTGTTGGCTACTGAAATAAGCTTGCTTGCCATCGGTAGAGACAAAAAGCCCGAGTTCGTCTGCGCTGGTATTGATCGGGTAGCCAATATTTTGAATCGGGCCCCAGCCGTCGTTTTCTTTGCGCATCATAAAAATATCGAGCCCGCCCATACCGGGTCTGAGTCTGCTGCTTTCCGAGACAAAGTAAAAGGTCTCGCCGTCTTGATGGAAAAAAGGGCTCTTGTCTTTGCCAGCTGTATTCACGAGCGCAAAAGGTTTGGCAGTGCCCCAGGAGCCATCGGCTTGTTTTTCACTGTAGTAAATGTCGTTGTCTTGACTTCCTTTGCGCAGTGTTGTAAAATACAGAATTTTGCCGTCGGCAGAGAGCGAGGGCTGCGCTTCCCAGCCATCTTTGGTGTTGATGTTTGGCCCAAGATTGAGCAATGTTGTCCATTCGTAGGTGTCGGTGCTGCCTTTTTTGAGTTGGTAGCGACTGCTGTACAGGTCGCAATTGAGGTAATCTTTGTTGTATACCTTTTCAGCCTTGCAGGCGCAAAGAATCATTTCTCGGTTATCGGCAGCTAAACTTGCCGACCCATAATTGGTGAATTGCCCGTCGTTAAAGGGCTTTGGTAATGGGCGTCCGGAGTCAAACTGATTTGTAGTTGAGGCATTAGAAACGGTAAATTCTTCTTGCAGATACCCTGAAATATCACCCAGATTGGTTTTGTCGGCTTTTCGGGTATAAAAAATGAGCGCGTTGTCGGGGCTCAGCATCGGAAAATACTCATCTTGCTTGCTGCTGACTTGAGCCACGCGCGCCACATCAAACGGAACAGGGCTTTGCTGTGCCTCGATCGGAAAACGCAACTCCCGGTATACGGGTAAGATGTCCGCTTTGAGTTTTTCGTAATTACTGGCTTGTTCTCCTGGATAAATAGAGTCAAACTTCATGAAGGTTTCAAGGTAGCTAAGGGCAGCTGTTTTTTCACTGAAGTTGTAGAGCAGGCGCGCGCTGTAGTAATAAGCGTCGGAGTGGTAACTCGGGCATTTTTGGATACTAGCTTGGTAAAAAAGCAATGATTTTTGGAGTAGTTTTTCGCCGGAACTTCTGTTCTGCGACATAGTGGCCATGCCTTGCTGGTAATGGATTTGACCCAAATAAAAGTAGGCTTGTACGTTGTTCGGATACTTGCTCACCACTGCAGCCATTCCTTGCACAAAGTCATCAAAATTTGTGGTGTTCTTCGCCTCTTCTATGGCCTTATTGATTTTTTTGTCAGAGGTGCTGCAATTACTTGTTTGCCCAAAGACATTTGGCGCGGCGCAAGTCAAGTAGAGTATACAAAGGCATGTAACGAATTTCATCACCTGGGTTTAACGAACTTGGGCTAAAAAGTTACATTTTTTGCAGGGTTTCTACACAAAATGCGCAATCGTTTGCCGAGAAATTCAAATGCGTCACCATTCGGATCATACCCGGGCCAAAGGCCATGCATAAAATACCCTGCTGTTTCAATTTATCGATCAGGAGGTCTCTTTGATCGTGGTCTTTGAGGGTGGCCACCACAATATTCGTCTGGACGGGCAAAACGGTGTCAATGTAAGAGCAGCTTTGCAACGCTTTTTCTAGTTGAAGTGCATGCAGGTGATCTTCTTGCAGGCGTTCAACGTTGTGCTGGAGCGCATACAAACCACCAGCTGCAATAATACCCGCTTGTCGCATGCCGCCGCCAAATACCTTTCTCACGCGTCTGGCTTTTTCGATAAACGCAGCGCTGCCAATCAGTAAAGAACCCACAGGTGCGCCGAGTCCTTTGGATAAGCACACCGATATGCTATCGTAATAAGCGCCGTATGCAGAAGGCTCTAGTCCATTGACCGCTAAGGCGTTCATCACCCTGGCGCCATCGAGGTGCAGGGGCAGTTTCAATTCTTGACAAAGGCTACTGATTTGCGCGATCTGCGCCACATCATATACAGCGCCGCCGCCGCGGTTGGCGGTATCTTCTAACGAAACAAGTTGGGTGAGCGGAAAATGCACGTCGTGCGGTGGATTGATCCATTTTGAAATCGCCTCCGCTGTGATCCTGCCGCGGTCTCCGGGCAACAAGCGCACAGAGGCGCCCGAGTTTTTGGCAATGCCTCCGCCTTCGTATTTATAGATATGGCTTTCTTCGTGGCAAATGACCTCTCCACCAGGTTGCACATGCACATTGATGGCAATTTGGTTGGTTTGGGTTCCCGAGCTACAAAATAGTGCAGCTTCTTTGCCAAAAAGCTTAGCGCCATAGGCCTCGAGTTCCAAAACGGTTGGGTCTTCTTTAAAAACGTCGTCGCCAACGGGTGCATTGGCCATGGCATGGCGCATTTCCAAAGAGGGCTGGGTGACGGTGTCGCTGCGTAAATCAATCATTTGCGTACTTTTGACAAAAATACGAGAAGAAGCGATATGTTAGTTGTTTTATTGATCGTTGTGGTGGTGACACCATTCCTTGGCGCACTGGCCACATTCTTTACCGGTTTTGGTCTCAACACGATTTTAGTCCCTGTGTTTATGATATACTGGGATGCGCCTTTGGCGGTCTTGATGGCTGGAATCGTGCATCTTTGTAATAACATCTTAAAGGTAGCGCTCACCGCACGGTCTATTAATTGGAGCTTATTTCGAAATTTTGGCTTGCCAGCGCTTTTCTTTGCCTTTATTGGGGCGCAACTCCTCAATACCGTGAAGGATTCTATCGGGCCGCTACTCACGCCCGTTTTTGGCGGTATATTTATCCTATTTGCACTATTAGAATTGTTCAATTGGAAATTACCCCTTCACGGCCCTTGGGTCATGCGTTTTGGCGGAAGTTTGAGTGGCTTTTTTGGTGGTTTTTCGGGGCATCAGGGTGCACTCAGGGCTTTATTTCTGTCTAAACTAAAGATAGAACCGCTTGTTTTTGTGGCCACAACCGCAATTATTTCGCTCTTGGTTGACCTCACTAGGGTGAGTGTGTATTTTTCAGGGTCTTGGTTCGCGCAGTACTATCCAACCAGCACGATGTTTTTTTGCGTGCCGTCTGCTTTGGTTGGTACTTTAGTGGGGAAAAGGTACATTCAAAAGGTCAATCATGCCAAATTGTCCCTCATTGTAGGCATTGGCTTATTGGCAATGGGTTTGACAATGATACTGGGTTACTTTATTCCGATTCATTAGTTTGCGGAAAAAGCTGTTTTTTGACACCGTATTGGTCAATGACATATTCCTCAAGTTTTTCGCCTTTGTTGGAGTACGAACAGCTGTAGTTGAGTTTGCCGTCGGCGTAGAAGGTTTGGTGCAGCCCGATCGGAAGATCCATCGCATATTTTTCTGTACTCAAGACTTTTCCTAATTCGTTGTAGCTCACAAATACGCCATTTTTTTTGCCATCTTTCCAGGTTTCGGTACGGGCTGTTTGGCCACTGTCAAAATAATAGGTCCAGGTGCCGTGTTTTTTACCTGCTTTGAAAAAGAGTTCGCTTTCTTTTTGAGTGTTGGCGTTGTAGGTAATTTGAGCGCCTTCGGCCAAGCCTTCGCGGTAGTTGCTGATTTTCCTGAGCTTACCATTGGGTAGGTACGTGCGTTGGGGGCCATCTAATTTCCCGCTCTTGTAGTGTTTGTACATCAGGGTATCGGCGCGCGCGTTGCGGCTATACTGAATCGAAGGGCCATTGAGTTGTCCGGCTTGGTACCAGATTTCGTATTGCACGCGGTTGGTGGAGTCATAAAAAACGTAAGTGGGCCCGTCCTGAAGCCCTATTTGATAACTTTGAATGGATTGCAAACAACCGCTTTGGTAAAAGGAGGTGTCTGTGCCTTGGCGTCTGCCATTCACAAAATTGAGTTTTTCCTCAATCGTTAAACTCGGAAAACAACTTACACAAGAGCCGTCGTAAAGGGTAGCGTAGTCTTTGCGCAACAAATAGAGGTTGTGTTCTTCGTCAAAAGCCACGCTTTCATGGCAATATTTGACTTTGCTCATCGGGCACACCTGTCGGGTGGATTTGCAAGGTTCCGGAACTTGTGCTTGTGCAGTTGCGCTCAGCAAGACTAGCAGCAATAAAGTAAACAACCCGCTCTTCATCTTTCTGGATTTATTTTTGTGGCAATTGCAACAGCGCTTCGCGCATGCGAGCAGGGATTTCAATGCTCTGCTGTTTGTTGGAGTTGAAGCCCACAAGCGTGCTGCTTCCGGTAGTTCTGAGCTGCTCGTTTACGTAGAGTTCGTAGCTAAGGGTGAAGCTTTTGTTGCCGATTTTTGTGCAGAACATATGGATTTGTGGCGCATCGGCCAAAAACACGGGCATGTGATACTGCACTTCGTTTTGAACCAAAACAACACCGTTTTCCATCCAGTCCCAATCGGGGCCAACCAACTGACTAAAGTAGTGGATACGGGTC
Organism: Bacteroidota bacterium; assembly: GCA_041168605.1. Lineage (GTDB taxonomy): Bacteria > Bacteroidota > Bacteroidia > Flavobacteriales_D > Crocinitomicaceae > UBA952. The sequence continues at coordinate 13,893 of JBEEKN010000013.1, forward strand.
ATTTCGAAATAGGTCAAGTAAATAGAGTTATTGACATGGCCCAAAATGTCGATATCGGTGAGTCTAACTTGAATGGCTGCTGGTTTGATCATTTGTCTAGTTTTTGAAAGGAGGAGTTGTTGGAGATGTATTCGGGTACAATTTGCTTCATGAGCCGCACACTCGCTTCGTTTTCTTGCTGATCAGCAGTGGCTAGAAGCGCTGTAATGAGTTGGGCTTGCCCAGGAGTAGTGGGTCTGGTTTGTGCAATTAAGATCTGCGGATGATAGGTCGGGATGGTATTTTCAGAATTGGCCAAGACTTCTTCATAAAGTTTCTCGCCCGGGCGCAATCCAGTTACCTGAATATCGATGTCTACATACGGACGCAGCCCCGAAAGCTGGATCATTTTTTTGGCTAAGTCGAGTATTTTAACCGGTGCGCCCATATCAAAAACAAAGATTTCTCCGCCATGGCCCATTGTGGCGGCCTCTAGTACCAACTGACAAGCCTCCGGAATGGTCATGAAAAAGCGCGTGATGCGCTCGTCGGTGAGTGTAATGGGGCCACCGCTTGCAATTTGTTTTTCAAAAAGCGGAATAACCGAACCATTTGAGCCTAGTACATTGCCAAAACGCGTGGTGATGTACGCCGTTTGTTGATTTGAATTGAGTTCACTCACCAATATTTCAGCAATGCGCTTAGAGGCTCCCATGACGTTCGTCGGGTTGACCGCCTTATCGGTAGAAATCATGATGAATTGCTCGGCTTGGTGCTGTGCGGCTAATTCGGCAAGAAGTTGCGTGCCTCCAATATTGTTGCGGATGGCTTCTGCGGGGTTTGCCTCCATGAGGGGCACATGTTTATAGGCCGCCGCATGAAAAACGACCTGAGGCTTGTATAAAGCAAAAAGACGCTGCATGCGCTGCGCATCGCAGATGTCACCTATGACATATTCGATTTCGATGCTGCTCTGGGCGTGCTTGAATTGCTGTTCGAGTTCAAAAAGTGCCGACTCAGCTTGGTCTAGTAAAATGAGCTTTGCGGCTTTGTAGGGTAGCAATGCAGTAGCTAGGCCGCTGCCAATGCTGCCTGCAGCGCCTGTAACCAAAATGGTTTTGTTTAAAAAATGCTCCTCGAGCTTGGGGTTGTTGAGCGTGATCACTGCTCTGCCGAGCAAACTATTGATATCGATTTTTTTGAGCTTGCGGACTTCAAAGGCGCCGTTCACCCATGCGCGCGCTTCGGGTACGCGTTTGATTTGTAGCCCAAGATCGAGGGCGAGTTCTGCCAGTTCTTGTAGTTTGTTGCGCTCAATATTTTGAACCGCAATAACCAGCGTGACCACCTTGTATTTTTCTTTGAGCCGTGCAAGCGCGCTAAGCGGAAATACTTTTGCGCCTTCAATTCGCTTGCCTTTTAAATGCGCTGCTTCGTCGATGAAGCCAATGACGTGTTGCAAATTGGCGGTGTCTTTTTCAATGAGGCGCTTGGTGAGTTGTCCAGAAACACCTGCACCAAAAATGAGGATGGCTTCTTCTTCGCCTTTGTCTCGGGTATACTCAAGGTACAGTAGCTTCACAACAAAGCGCCCTGAAATCACAAATGCCGTGCTAAAGATGAACTCCATGACGAGCACAGAATTCGGGAACAAGAAATAGCCGTCGAGCTGGTAATAGCGCACCATGCTGCCTAGTATAAAGAGCAAAGTAGCGCTAATTTCGGCCATAAAAATGCGTTTGAAGTCAGCTGTTGAGCTGTGCCTTACAATACCCTGATGGATTTGAAACGCTCCAAAAACAAATATTTTTACCAGGATGTAATACCAAATAGATTGGGATAAAATGGCCCATTCGGTAGCAATCAAAGAAAAATCCGCCTTGAGGTCAAAGCGGATTAGATAAGCAAAAAATAAGGCGAAAAGATGGATGAGCAAGTCAAAAGCGACAATTACCCATCTTGGTGTATTTTTCTTGAGTTCGAGCACACACAAAGATAGCAATTAATGCTATTCTCTTACGAGGTGTACAAGACCGTGTTTTTCAATTTCGTCACCTGCGTTGGTAACTGTACGCGCTACGTAAAAATAGACACCTTCTTCCATTTTGTCACCGTTTTCGTCGGTTCCATCCCATTGGAAGGCAGGGTTGGTGAATTCGCGCACGGTGTTGCCCCAGCGGTTTACGATGATGCATTCAAAAGTGCTTAGGCCACCGTAGAACAACATTTGGAAGTAGTCGTTGGTGCCGTCGCCATTTGGTGTAAAGACGTTCGGTAGCTCGATGTCGCAGAAATAGAATTCAATGCTTGCGGTGTCAATTGCCGTACCACACATGTTTGTAGTCGCAATGAGATAGTTGCCAGGTACAGTTACTTGAATGGTTGGGGTGGTAGCACCCGTGCTCCAGAGGTAGCTCACGTTTTGTGGTTGCTGAACGGCTGCAAGCGTTGCGGTTTCTCCGATACAAAGTGTGGTATCAATAATAGAGGTATAGGGGTCTGCCACAAAAGTAAGGCTGAATGTTTCGTTGAAGTTACAAACGGTATCTTGCAGATTGATCAAATAAATACCAGAGGTATCTGCGGTGATCAAAGGGTTTTGACCTGAGGCATTGCTAAAAGTGATGTCGGCGGAGTTTGTAGACCAGTTGCTACCTGTGTAAGAAAGTACACCATAAACTTGCAGCGTGAGGTTACACAAAACGGTATCTACCATCGGTGAAATTGGCGCTGGAATGCTATCCACTATCATTAAGGTGCTGTCTGCACAGCCGATTTGGTCAATGACCGTTACCCAATAACTTCCCGATTGAAGGTTGTTGAAAGCGCCAGTAGGACTTGTGGCAACAAGGGTAGGGCCTTGGTGCAAGACAAACACATACGGACTAATCCCAAGTGTAGCGCTCGTGCTGATGCTGCCGTCTTGGAGGCTACAGAATTCAAGCGTACTTGTTGTTTGACCAAGAATTGGATTGGTAGATGGATAAATAGTGGCGCTCGTGGTATCAAAACAACCATTGACATCTTCTACGTATACTTGGTAAGTTCCGGGTACGAGGTTGTTGAACACAGGGCTTGCCGTAAAGGTAGTGCCGTTCGTGAGGCTATATTGATAAGCAGGCGTACCGCCATTGATAGTGAGGTCAATGACGCCGTTGTCGAGCCCGCAGGTGGTGGTGGTCACGACCATGTTGGTGATTTCGACGGAGTCAACGCCAATTAATGCCGCTTGAACGGTGTCGGAACAGTTATTTTGATCAACTAAAATGACCGTATAATTGCTGATACCTAGGCCACTGAAGGTTCCGCTCGCTTGGAAATTGAGGCCGTTGTCTATGCTGTAAGTATAGCCGCCTGCGCCACCTGATGCACTTGCATCTAAACTTCCGTTGCTGCTGCCGCAAGTAGGGTTGTTTTCGAGCACGCTGTCAATTTGTGGGTAGGATATGGTCAAAGTAATGGTGTCGTAGCAAATATTGGTACTATCGGTCATCATGACGATGTAGCTGGTGGTGCCAGTTGGTGAAACCGGTGTTGGGTTGTTACCGGTGTAGACACCAGTAGGGTAGGTGTAGTTATCGTGGAGCCAAGTGATGGTGTAGTTCGGGATGGCTGCAGAAATGGCGATGTTATCTAAGCCCCAGTGGTCGTAAGGAGCGCCTGATACGGCGAGTTGCGTCCAGCGAAACTTGGTGGTGGCTGTTTGGGCCGCAACCGGAATGGTTTCGCAGTAGTTGTTCCAGGCAGTCATGTATGAGTCGTAGCCGCCGTTGGGGCTCCAGTAGTTCATGGTGGTCCAGGTGGCGCCGTTGTCGATGGAATATTGCAGGTAAACACCTTCGCTCGCTAAATCGGGGCCTTCGCAAGGAGATGCTTGGGCTTGAATGGCATAACGCATCTCAAAGCAAACGGTACCGCCAGATGAAACATCGAGGGGAACAGTTGCCATAACGCGAGGTGCCACTGATTGGTTACCCATCCACATGAAGTCAGAACCATCTAAAGATGGCACGCCACAAGTGTTGTTGGCAATGGTCACAACCTGAGAGAAGTCCCAACCAACGGGCTGGCCTGCGTTAAAGTTTTCGCCAAAGGCCACAACGCTCGTGCCAGTGCCGTTCACACTAAGTGTGGTTGATCCGTTACAAGGTATGATGGTGTCTTGGGCGATGGCCTGAACGGTACATTGCGCTTGTGTGTTTTGCACAAGTCCAAGTGTGAGCGCAAGACCTGCGAGTAGTTGCTTGAATTTCATGAGTAGTAGGCTGTAGGTGGTTTACTGAACCGTTACGCTTTTGATATTGAAATCGGTCAGTTGGATTTTGGTAAGGTGCGCCGGCATGTGGTCAAAAATAGTGAGCCCCATGTTGTTGCGGTCTAAGCAAACGCCTTGTAGGGTTTGGTTGGGCTGCAAAGTTTGTGTGTAGATGTATTCGTCGTGGCCGCAAGTAGCGCAGTTGTCGTCGTAATACAATTCAAAGCTATATGAAACGTTTTTGACTTCGTTAGTAGTGTTGGTAATGGTGAGGGCAATGAGGTCTGCTTGATAGCCTTCAGAAGGCACGTCGCAATGCAATGGTGCTGTGGTGATTTTGATGCCCGCTTGATCGATGGATTTTTGAGCAAATAAAGAGCCGCTACCTAAAAGCAAGCTAAAAAAAGTAATGCGCAGTTTCATAGAGAAAGATTAGTTTTGTGTTTGACGCAAGACAACAGCTTTTAGTTGCATGCGGGGTAAAAATAATGCAAAAAATCGAATCTTGAAAGAAATCGAAAGGAAGTTTCTGGTTGCCAACGACGCTTGGAAACAAGCTAAATGTATCGGACAGCGCGAGTTAAAGCAGGCCTACTTGTTGCGAGGCAGCGACCGCTCTGTGCGCATCCGGGTCACCGACAATATGGCTTTTTTTACCATCAAATTAGGAACAGGCCTGACGCGCAGTGAGTTTGAATACGAAATTCCGCAAGATGAAGCCAACGAAATGATCGCCGAGGCAGATTTACCTTGTTTGCACAAAACGCGCTATTATATCCAAAATGGTTCCGACACCTGGGAACTCGATGTTTTTCATGGCGCATTGGAAGGCTTACTTGTTGCTGAACTCGAACTTTCCGACGAAGAGCAATATTTTGCCAAGCCCCATTGGTTGGGAGAAGAGGTGACTTTCGACCCAGCTTATCTCAACTCCAATTTGATTGAGCGCTTGTAAATGATTTGGAGCTTTGAAGCGCTTTAAATGGCTTCTTTCTGTAGTGGTTCTTTAAGTAAATCGAGGCAAGTGCAACCTATTTCAAGCGAAAAAAGTGCTTCAAAGTCCTCGGTAGTTGTCCACTTTAACCATAGTTCTTCTTCCTCCGTAATGCTGCCAAACTCGTAGCTGGCAATTTTTTTGGCATAGTTTTTCAAGATGAGTTCATCGTCCCAAAATTCTTCTTCAATGAGGTAAACACTGCCTTCAGCTTGCTCATCGATGAGTAAATCAGGATCAATTGTTTGCGCCCATTTGATAAAAGGTGGCCTCGCCTTGACAAAAATAAATCCGCGGTTGACTAAATTCATAAAGCTGTTATTTTATTGTTTGTGTACTTCAGCCATAAGGTTTTTTTCTTTGGTTGAGCGTAGATGATATACTTGAATGACTTAAAGTGTGCAGTGCCGCTGTACCATTTCAGCCAATTCTTCAATAAGATGCGTTGCGGGCTGCTGATCTGAATGATTTCTTGGTCGCAAACGAGATAGATTTCGTGCTTTGAACTCCAAATAGGGCCTGACTTTAACGCAACACTTGTTTTGTTTTTTCCCGCTTGATCGAGCCAATTGTAAAATGCTTCGGTACACGAGCTGCTATCTTTAAAAGACCAGTTTTTGTACTGAAAAATTTTGTCGAGGGAGTCCGTAAGGAGGTAACGTTGCCTTGTTAAACTAAATCTGTCCAGAAAAAACTTGTCGTTGGTTTCATCTAGACTGATTTTGCTGATTTGTAAGGATGCAGAATCATTGGTATAAAAATTGCAAAGCCGTTGCAGCGTGTCGGTTTGGCTTTTTTCGGGCTTTTGACTGTTTTTTTGTGGTGACTTCGGTCTGATTTCATCTAAGGAAATAGTTCTTTTTGGCGCCTCGTTTTTACAGGCAACAAAGAGTAGGAAAGTAAGTGCCAAAAGATAGCCCGGTAGTTTTGTCAAAGCACGCATCTTTTTAATTAATTTTGAACAAATTTAACAACTATGAAACAATTCGCACTTTTTATCCTGCTTGCGGCCCTCACCGCATCTTGTGGAACCAAAATCCCCTATACCACAGCCATCCGCGACGAATTCAGTCTAGATGCCGAAGAAAAACTCCGTCAAGTGCAGTTTTACACCTCTCATACCATCATTTTAAACCAAGTGAATAAACAATCAAGTGAGCTCACCACCCAAAACGGTGCGCTTGTTTCGAGTTCAAATTCACAATCTGAGTCTGTCGTTATTCCGGCCGGAACACGCTGTATTTTCGAAAACTTCGGCGATGCAGGTCAAATCCTTGTTCGTTTTGAAACCGGTGACCAACGCGCCATTCCTTTTGCCACCAAAACCGACGGTGCAAGTGTGCGTCGCTATTACCTCGATGCAGATTGGTCTGCGCAAGGTGGCGCCCGCATCAGCTACGGTGGCAACGAATACAAAGTCGATCTTACCAGAGGTGCACCACGTGCAGCACATTTATTAGTCGTCAAGAAAAAACTAGAGCGCACCAAACGCAAAGAACGCGTTGTTCGCGGTTTAAAAGTATAATCCAATGCCAGATCAAGATCCCATCAATTTTCAACAACATTCCTTCCCCAAAGAAGAACTCATCTCCATTTACAAGCAACTCGTCTTACCTCGCCTGATCGAGGAAAAGATGCTCATTCTACTCAGACAGGGAAAAATCACCAAATGGTTTTCGGGCTGGGGGCAAGAAGCGGTTTCTGTTGGTTGTGCCTACGCCATGGCTGAGCACGAATACATTTTGCCCATGCACCGCAATTTAGGTGTGTTTACAACCCGCCAAATTCCTTTGCAGCGTTTATTTGCGCAGTTTCAAGGCAAAGCCGATGGCTACACCAAAGGCCGCGACCGCAGTTTTCATTTTGGCACCCAAGACCACAAATTAGTGGGCATGATTTCTCACTTGGGCCCGCAACTCGGTATTGCCGATGGCATTGCGCTGTCTTCTAAAGTGCGCAAGAACCAAGACACCACACTCGTTTTTACAGGAGATGGCGGCGCTTCAGAAGGTGATTTTCACGAGGCGCTCAACGTAGCTGCCGTGTGGCAACTCCCGGTTATTTTTGCCATTGAGAACAACCGCTGGGGCCTCAGTACACCATCTTCTGAACAGTTTCGCTGCAAGCAATTCATCGACAAAGGCATTGGCTACGGCATGGATGCCATTCAGGTGGACGGCAATAATATTCTAGCTGTCATTGAAACGGTGCGCCAAATTCGTGCGCAAATTCAAGAAATTCCACGTCCTTTCATTTTAGAGCTCATGACTTTTCGCATGCGTGGGCACGAAGAAGCGTCAGGTACTAAATACTATCCAGAAGGCTTGCAAGCCGAGTGGGAACCCAAAGACCCCGTTAGCAACTTCGAAGCGTATTTACTACAAGAAGGCGTCCTCGATGCACAGGCTATTGAAAGCATCAAGCAACAATACAAAGAAGACATCCAGCACGCTTTTGACCAAGCCAACGCTGCACCCAAGATCATTCCAGACCTCGCTCAAGAAATGAACGACGTCTATGCACCACACACTTTCGAACCCGTTGCGCCAACAGAAACAGCAACTGAACTGCGTTTCATAGACGCCATTCAAGACGGCTTGCGCGTGGCCATGCAAAAGCATCCTGAGCTCGTGCTCATGGGGCAAGATATCGCAGAATACGGTGGCGCTTTTAAAGTAACCGAAGGCTTTGTAGAGGCTTTTGGCAAAGACCGCGTGCGCAATACACCGCTTTGCGAATCTGCTATCATTGGTGCCGGTTTGGGCTTGAGTATTTCGGGCATGAAAGCAATGGTCGAGATGCAGTTTGCCGATTTCGTGAGTGTTGGTTTCAATCAGATTGTCAATAATTTAGCCAAAATGCACTGGCGCTGGGGCCAAAAAGCTGATGTTGTGGTGCGCATGCCTACGGGCGCGGGCACGGCAGCTGGCCCATTTCATTCGCAAAGCAACGAAGCATGGTTTGTCCATACGCCGGGGCTTAAAGTCGTTTATCCGTCCAATCCGCAAGATGCGAAAGGCCTTTTGCTTGCCGCATTCGAAGATCCAAATCCGGTGCTTTTCTTCGAGCATAAGTTTTTATACCGCAGCTTAAAAGGCGAGGTGCCAGCAGGTTACTACAACACGCCAATAGGTAAAGCGGCGCTCGCCAAAGAAGGTCAAGACCTCACCATCATTACCTACGGTTTGGGTGTTCACTGGGCTTTAGATGCAGCGGCTCAGCGTCCAGATTTCTCCTTTGAGATCCTCGATCTGCGCACCTTATTGCCGCTAGACCTCGACGCAATTGTTGCCGCAGCGAGCAAAACAGGACGCGTATTGGTATTGCACGAAGACACCCTCACAGCTGGTATCGGCGGTGAAATCGTGGCCTTAGTCAATGAACATTGTTTTGAACAGCTTGATGCTCCTGTTTTGCGCGTAGCGTCCTTAGATACTCCTGTTCCTTTTGCTGCAGACCTCGAGCAACAGTTCTTAGCGAGTAAGCGCTTGCTTTCGACCATCGATAAACTTATGGCCTACTAAATACTTTGAAAGCCAAGCTAATTTTTAAGTTTTTCCTTTCTTTACTGCTCAGCATGAGCGTTTTGCGCGTTGCTTTTGCGATTCAAAACGCTGCTTACTTCAAGACCCTTGACGCGTGGCATTTCTTCATCGGTTGCTATTTCGATGTGCTTACCCTCGCGCTCCTGAGCTTGCCCATGTTTTTGTTGTTGAATCCGCTCAGTCTTTATTTAGGAAACGCCAGTAAAAAGGTACTTCAAGGCCTGGTTAAAATTTACTTGATCTTGATTGGCTTGCTCGTCTTATTGCTCAATAGCTGGGACATCGCCTATTTTTCTTACACCCAAAAACGCTCGGGCTTCAGTTATTTTATTCACCTGCTTACCGGAACCGAAACAAGTTCCTTGGCCGGAGAATTCTTGCGTGAATTTTGGTGGTTACCTTTGGTTTTTATAGGTCTCGCCTTTATTTTATGGCGTCAAGTTGCTCATTTCACTGTTTTTGCAGAGACCGCCTCAAAGAAAAAATTTGTTTTGCGCTATTTCCTGTTGTTGGGTTTGGTCCTGGTCCTGGGTAGAGGCGGGGTGCAGTTGCGCCCAATTGGCATAGTAGATGCAACGGCCCTGAGTAGCCTGGAGCACGCCCCAATTGTGCTCAATACGGCCTTTACGGTACTCAAAACTACGGATGACGGCAGTAGTCAACTCCTGACCCTTCATTCGGCGCGCGCGCTAAAAAACCTTTTGCCCCGCAAGTACAAACAAGCACACACCACGTTACCTTCAAACACAAATGTGGTGGTCTTGATTCTAGAAAGTTTTGGAACCAATTATGCCGGCCCGAATAGTCCGAAGTCGTATAGCCCTTTTCTGGATTCCTTGCTGCAAAAAGGCTTGTTTTTTGATTACGCCATCGCCAACGGCCGCACTTCCATGGATGCCGTTCCAGCTATTCTAGCAGGTATGCCGTCTTGGCTGCCAGAATCTTATATTCTTTCTCCGTATTGCAGCAATCAGCTCAATAGTTTGCCTCAGGTGCTCAAAGATAAAGGGTATCAAACGTCTTTTTATCACGGCGCCAAAGAAGGTTCTATGAGTTTTAAGAGTTTCACAAAAGCGCTGGGAGTCGATACCTACAAGGGCCTAGAGTCTTATCCAAATCAGGCGCATTTTGATGGCAATTGGGGTGTGTGGGATCACCACATGCTGCACTATTTTGGACAAGAACTGAGCCGCGCCAAGCAACCTTTTTTCAGCAGTATTTTTACCCTGAGTTCGCATCATCCTTACTCCTTACCGCCTGGGTTTGAGCAACAATTACCAAAAGGACCCGAGCCATTGTGCAAAACAATCGCCTACACAGATTTGGCCCTTCGTCGCTTTTTCAAGCGCTATCAAAAGGAAGATTGGTTCAAAAATACGTTGTTTGTCATCACAGCAGACCACGTTGGGCCAACCCGTCAGCGCCAATTTCAAACGCTAGACTGGCGCTACCGCATTCCTATTGCTTTTTATCATCCCTCACTTGAACTGCCCAAACCTGTCAAAGGTGTTGTTTTTCAGCAAATTGACATCATGCCGACCGTTCTCGACCTATTGGGTCTTGAAAAAGTGCCATTTCAATTGGGTTCTTCTTGTTTTGAACGCGAGCAAGGTCAGAAAATGGTCTATGACAACGGCAATTTACTCTCCTTTATTTACAACGGAACCAATCTGCTCCCGATCGCCTGGACACCTCATGTGCAACGCAATTATACCAAGGAACAAGCCAAAGTGAGTCAGCAAATGAGTGCCTTGTATCAGTTTTACACCAATAGTTTGTTGCAAAACCGCTGCAGTGCGCAAACCATCAAGCCCCGCTTACCATAGAATTGCTTATCTTTGCGCTTTCAAAGCAAGCATCCTATGGCCGAAAAAAAAGTCACCCGTCAAGAAGATTACGCAACCTGGTACAACGACCTCGTCTATAAAGCTGACCTCGCCGAGCACTCCGATGTGCGCGGTTGCATGGTCATTAAACCCTATGGTTATGCCATTTGGGAAAACATGCGCGACGTCCTCGATGCCAAGTTCAAAGAAACAGGTCACTCCAATGCTTATTTCCCGCTTTTCATCCCGAAGAGCTACCTCAGTAAAGAAGCGGCACACGTCGACGGTTTTGCCAAAGAATGTGCTGTAGTGACACACTATCGCCTCAAAAATGCCGAAGACGGCAGCGGGCTCATTGTCGATCCAGACGCCAAATTACAAGAAGAACTCATCGTTCGCCCAACTTCCGAAACCATCATCTGGAATTCCTACAAAAATTGGATCCAATCTTACCGCGACCTCCCCATCTTGATCAATCAATGGGCCAATGTGGTGCGCTGGGAGATGCGCACGCGTTTGTTTTTGCGCACCGCTGAATTCTTGTGGCAAGAAGGGCATACCGCCCATGCTACCAAAACAGAAGCCATTGCCGAAGCCGAACAAATGCTCGATGTCTATGCCGAATTTGCCGAAAACTACATGGCCATGCCTGTGCTCAAAGGACGCAAAACAGCTAACGAGCGCTTTGCCGGAGCCGATGACACCCTTTGTATTGAAGCAATGATGCAAGACGGCAAGGCTTTGCAAGCGGGAACAAGCCATTTTTTAGGTCAAAATTTCGCGAAAGCTTTTGAGGTCAAATTCGCCGACAAAGAAGGCAAACTAGACTACGTTTGGGCCACCTCTTGGGGTGTGTCTACTCGCCTCATGGGCGCGCTCATCATGACGCATTCCGACGACGAAGGTCTTGTTGTTCCGCCGAAGTTGGCGCCAATTCAGGTGGTAGGGGTGCCTATTTACCGCACCGAAGACGAACTCGCACAAATCGATGCCAAATTTCAGCTCTTGGCCCAAGAATTAAAGGCCAAAGGCATTCGTTTCAAATACGACAACGACGACAACCGCCGTCCAGGATGGAAGTTCGCCGAATACGAAACCAAAGGAGTTCCGGTCCGTTTGGCCATGGGGCCACGTGACCTCGAGAACGGCAAAATAGAAGTAGCACGCCGCGATACCAAATCCAAAGAAACCCTAGATTTTGAAAATTTAGCGGTCGCTATCGAAGCACTCCTCAACGACATCCAACTAAATCTTTTGCAGCGCGCCAAAGATTTCCGCGCAGCCAACACCCACACCATAGACTCCTACGAACAATTCAAAATCGACATCGAAAAAGGTGGTTTTTTCTTAGCGCATTGGGACGGCACGCCAGAAACTGAAGAACGCGTCAAGCAAGAAACCAAAGCTACCATTCGCTGCATACCTTTTGAGTCAGCACCTGAGCCTGGTTTTTGTATGGTAACGGGCAAGCCATCTGCGGGCCGAGTTGTGTTTGCGAAGGCTTATTAATGTCCGTATTTGCCTTTAAAGATTTCGATGTTCGTCAAGAACACGCTCCGTTAAAGGTCAGTACCGACGCCATTTTATTAGGGGCCTGCGTTCAACTTTCTCAGCTTCAGTCTAGTATCCTCGATGTAGGTACAGGCAACGGCGTAATCGCTTTGCTGCTCGCCTCTAGGTTTCATCAAGCCATTATCACCGGCATTGACCCGAGTGAAGGTGCCATGCTAGACGCCCAGTTTAATTTTGAGCATTCCAACTATAGAGCGCGTTTAAAAGCACACCAAACAGCACTCAAAGACTTGCCCTTAACTGAAAAATACGATGTTGTGGTGTCGAATCCACCTTATTTCATCGATAGCTTACTTGCGCAGCAAGCCCAGGGTCAAGAAGCCAAACACATGGCGGCACCTGCTTATTTTGAGCTCCTTGGAGACATGTGCCTGCGCTGTCAAGACGAAGGCCTGATTTGGCTCATTTTGCCTCCAACGCTTGCCGTTCAGACCCAAGGATTTTTTCAAACGAAAGGTTGGCATTGCGCACAAGAAATCCATTTTCATGCGAATGCGCAAAAATTAGACAAACGTTGGGTGTTGTGTTTTGAGAAAAATGCCGAAAAATGTGAAGTGCGCGCTTATTTTATACGCGATTTAGATGGGCGCTACCATGCAGATTACCGCAAGCTCGCAGGGGAGTTTCACGACAGAAGCCTTTAGATTTTCCTTTTGAGCCGCGCTAAATCAGTACTGAGCCCAAGCGTTTGAATGCTGCCCGCTTTGGAATAAAACTGAACCGCGTAGTCGAGATCAAAGCGCTTGATGTGCAAACGCGTTCCAAAAGAGAAGCCAGCTAAGCCTGGAAAGTCATTGAGCTGTAGCTGCTGCCTGCGGTTGTAGTCAAAGCCTAACCGAATTTGAATAGCGCCTTTTGGGATGAGTTCGAGCTGAAAATGCAGGTGGTTGGCAATTTTTTCTCCGATGTTTGGGGTATAGATCGGAATGGTGTCGCCGGTGAGCGGATCTAAGGTTTCGGTCGCGTTGGGGTCTAGCCAAATATTCTCAGACCGATTGAGTGAATGCCCGACCAAATGAAAACGAAACGGCGCATGTGCCAAGCGGTAGCTCACGGCAGCATACACATCTAAAGGGAGTAGGGAGTTGGCTTGCGGGGTATAGTCTTTGAAAACAAAACCTGCGTTTCGTACGCCTAGTGCCGCCACAAATTGTTGATTCGGATGCACCAAAAGTGCTGAAAAGTGTGTAGAGAAACCAAAGGCGCTGAATCGTTCGAGCTGTGAGCCCAGAAGGTTGAGCTGTGCGCCAATTCTAAAATAGGGGTTGGGCGTGTAGGCGTAGCTGGTGCCAATGTTGTAATCTAGTGCCGAAAAAGTTCCGGTCTGTTGACCATCGACACCCGTTTGGGTGAAGTTTCCGTAGTTCATGTAACGCAAATATGGCGAAAAAACACCCCATTTGGTTTTGAGAGCTGTTACAAGTGAGCCGTAATGCACCCCACTAGGTAAAATACCTACAGAGGTGTGGTATTGGTTGGCGAGGCTGGCGTCTAGCAGTGCGGGCTGATCTAAGGTTAGTCCTACTTCTTTGTCATTGAGTGCGTAGAGCCTGCCGCCAACACCCGCATTTTTGGCGTTGTTGAGTTGATTGAGGTAGGTAAACGCGTGTGTTCCCCAACTATATTGTGCCTGAGCACTGTAAACAAAGCCAAAAAAGAGTAAGCCAAATATTTTCATAAGCTGTAAACGCATAACCTTCAATCAGATTGTGAAAATACAATAAAATTTGGCGTCAACTACTTTGGAACAATAATTGTATGTCGCCAAACCATGAAGCCTACAAGTACCCTCCACCAACAATTTGAAAGCCTCTATGCGCATGAGCAGCGGTTTTTCAAGCACATTATTGCACGCTATTTTGATGGCGCGCAGCAACAAGATGTCTTGCAAGATTTTTCATTGCACCTGTACGCCTTGCTCGAGAAGCAGCAGCCTACAAACGCGCATCTTTTTGATTCTAAAGCTTGGCTGCGCAAGGTCTTGGTGCATTTTTGTATTTCCCAATTGCGCAAAGACCAAGCACAAAAAAACAGCGTTTGGCAACAAACAACTGTTCATCATGTGTTGGTAGCCCAGGAGTTTGCCCCACAACGCGAATTTGAAATGCAAGCCTTGTATTTAGAAGCGTTGGGTTGTGTCGATAAAAAAGAGGCGTTGGTCTTGAAAATGAAATACGAATACAAACGCAGCTCCAAAGAAATTGAGCAGCGCTTAGGTCTTCAGCACGTCGATGTACTGATCTCTCGCATCAAAGCCAAAATCAAGAAAAAAATTGGCCGCATTGAGTTAGACTGGCTGTAGTGCTGGGCTCAAAAATTGAGGTGTCTTTCTTTCTTTTCTATGTAAATATCTGCTATTGTGACCAAAATTGCGGTCTCTTCTACGGCGCCAAAATCGTCATTGACGGCAGTGTCAAAGGTGCGCATCGTAGGGGAGAGGTTCATGTAAATATTCATGAGCGGCGGAATAAACGTGCCGCGGTCGCGCACAAATTGATTGAGTATTTTAAAGGCTTCTTTGAAGTCAAGGCCCGATACGAGTGGAAGGTAGTCCTTGCTCGATCTGAAATCTAAAGGATGGTGCGCCGTGATGAGCTGGTCTGGGTCTTGGAAAAAGTGGTGCAAAAACTGCAGCAAGAAGTCCCTGCTTTCGCGGTCGTAGTCTGGGTACATCGTGACTTTCCCGAAGAAATACTTGATTTGCGGATAAAAGCGAATGAGGGCACCCAAACCATCCCAGATGTTGTCCAAGGCAAACAAGCCTTTTTTCGGATTCACGTTAGGCTGAAAATTCGGCTGCACCCAGCTTCTGCCCAGCTCAATGGTGTAGGGCAAAAAGTCCGACTTGAAAAGGTCAGTGAATTCAAAATAGTGGGTTGTGGAGAGCTGAAAAGCTTCGTTTTCGTCTTTGGCGTCCGCACAAACTTTATAGCGGTAGCCACCGATGATTTCTTGATCCTCTACGGACCAAACAATGAGTTGATCGTAGGCGAAGGGGCCAAAATCATGCGCGTCTAGGTCAATTTCTTCGCCTGTTCCACCACCGGCAGCCCTAAAAGTGAGTTCGCGCAAACGCCCAATTTCTTGCAAAACAGCTGGCGAATTAGCTGCATTGACACTATATATTTCATTGCCGCCTTTGCGGGTAGTTCGCAAAAAACGGTCGGCATTTAGTTCTTTGCGCAATAACGTGCGGTCTATCGGATCAATGATTTGTTTCATCGGCTGGTTTTAGGCTGTATACATGATTTTTTACCCAGTTGGCGGCATCGTAGTCGTTGAGTTCGGCAGGAAGCTGTTGTGGGGTGAGGGCTGCACCGATTACAAAAGAAATCTTGCCTTTTTTCTGCTTGAACATTTCATCGGCGAGCAAGAACATTTCTATGTTTGCTTTGATGCCGATGCGTTTGCGCCAGCGGTTGAGGCGATAAAAAGCTTTAGACAAGCGTCCGTCGATATAAATCGGGACAATTGGCCGGTCTAGTTGCCGCG
Organism: Bacteroidota bacterium; assembly: GCA_041168605.1. Lineage (GTDB taxonomy): Bacteria > Bacteroidota > Bacteroidia > Flavobacteriales_D > Crocinitomicaceae > UBA952. The sequence continues at coordinate 29,556 of JBEEKN010000013.1, forward strand.
CGTAGCTCACAAATGTTTTTTTCCATTCGGCCTCAATAATTTGACCATAATGAATGCGTGTAACCATTCCCGCCGGAAAAATAATCACAACTTGTTCTTTTTCAAAGGCGCTGCGGATATTCGTTCTCACCCCTCCGTCATTGCGTCCAAATTTATTGATACCCACAAATAAGTTAGATAACTGCTTGATATTGAGTAGCAAATCATTGACGATTAAAGCCACGTCTTGGCGTTTGTGGCGAAGTGCGTGAATCAAGGCAACGCCGTCCATGCCACCTAACGGGTGATTGAGGGCAAGAATGACTCCGCCTGTTTGCGGGATGTTTTCCAAGCCTTTGATTTCGATATCGATTTCAAAGTAGTTGATGAGCGCTTCGCAAAACGCGTGGTCTTGGAGGTGTCCGTATGCAATTAAAAAGGCATTGATTTCTTCTTGGTGTAGTTTGCGCTTCAAGAAGGAAATGACAAAGCGCGGTAGCCACTTGAGCAAACGCGGGTTTTTACTTTTGATGAGGTCTTCGATGTCAATTAAATCTGTTCTAGACATGCGGTAAATTTAAACTGAATAATTGAAAGTGAGCGCCAAACCGTCGTAAGCCAACTGAACGTTGTCTGGAAGCGTTGCATTGATTTGTTCATGCAAGCCAAAAAGATGTGAGATGTGTGTGAGGTAACTTTGTTTGGGCTTGATTTCTGCGATAAAATCCAGGGCCTCTGCTAAATTGAAATGCGAAGGATGTGCGTATTGGTGCAAAGCATTGATGACGAGGATGTCTAAATCTTGAAGTTTCGCTTTTTCAAGGGCGCCAACCGTTTTGGCATCTGTGATGTAGGCCATTTTGCCGAAACGAAAACCCAGTACCTGCATTTGATGGTGCCAGACTTCTATGGCGTCAATCTGGTAGGTGTCTATCTGAAAACGACCAACTGAGAGGTGACGGATTTCAAAACGCGGCACGCCCGGGTAAGGATTGGCTTCAAAAGCATAGTAAAATTCGCGCTTGAGTGCCATTTCTACCTTTGATGTGCAGTAAATTGGGAAGTCGGCTTGGCGTTGGTAATTGAAGGCGCGGATGTCGTCTAGGCCAGCAATGTGGTCTTTGTGTTCGTGGGTGAGTAGTATGGCGTCGAGGTGCTGCACTTTTGCGCGCAGCATTTGTTGTCTGAAATCTGGGCCGGCATCAATAGCGAGGGTGAGGTTGGGCAATTCAATGAGAACACTCGCTCGCAAGCGTTGGTCTTTTGGGTCTGTAGATTGGCAAATTGGGCAAGTACAGGCAATTACAGGCACACCTTGCGAGGTACCGGAACCCAAAAAAGTGAGCTGACCTGTTTGTGGAGCGCTCATCATGGGTTGGTGTGGAGGTCGATGCGTTTTTGCCCTGTAGGTTTGCGCATGAACTGATGAACAATCGTTTTGCTGTCGCGGTTTTCTTTTTCGACATTGATATAACGCGCCCAATGCAGCGGTTCTTTGCCGTGAAAATGAAAAGGCGCATAACCAAAACCTCTGTAGATGCCGTTTTCTATCCAAACCAAGCTCTTTTCGCCTTTATTGCGGCCTTTGTCGACCAAAAAGAAGGAGTCGCCATTGAATTGCAGTTGGTCGATGTATTGCTGAACCCTTTGGTTGTAAGCAGCTGGTTCTTCTTCTTGTACACAAGCACCTTTGCATTGGTGAATGGTGTATTGAAAACAAGCACTTTGCGTAGGGTAGAGGTAGCAGAGTTTTTGACACAATTCTAGCTTACCTGCGATGTGTTCGAGGTAAGATTGCGCTTCTTTTTTGGACGTGAACTGCATTAAGGGCTCTTCGTCTTTTTTGGCGGTGCTTTCTATTTTGAGTCTGATGTAACCATCAAAATCTTGTTGGTCGTAGAGGCCGTAAGGAAACAAGCTCTTGCGTAGTTTGCGGTTGTAAATGGGTTTATTTTCTTTGATGAGGTTAGACTCGAGCAGCATGGCAATGAGTTCAGAGCCCGTGAGTTCGTATTCAACCCTGCAGATATCTTGGATCATTTGCAGCCCTTTTGCGGTTTTGTGGTTGCGGAGGTGTTGTTCGATGCGCTTTTTGATATGGATGCTTTTGCCTACGTAAATGAGCTGATTGAACTCGTTGTACAGTTTGTAAATACCTGTTTTGTTGGGCAGCTCCTCTATGCTTTCTAAACTGAGGTTTGGATGCACAGATTTAGGGTTCAGCACGTCTTGAATGAACGTTTTGAGCTGGTTCTTGTCGGTCTCAATTAAGATGGTGAAGAGTTGTGCGGTGGCTTTTGCATCGCCGTCTGCGCGGTGCCTGGCTGCGTTAGGGATACCAAGATCTGCACATATTTTACCAAGACTATAAGAAGCGTGGCCCGGCAGCACAATACGCGCGGCTCTAACGGTGCAGAGTTGCGGCATGCGAAACTCGTAACCCAAGCGCTTGAATTCGCTCTTGAACATGCCGTAGTCAAATGCTACGTTGTGCGCCACAAATGTGCACCCTTCGCAAAATTCAATGATTTGCTTGGCGAGCTCATAGAATTTGGGCGCGCCGGCTACCATTTTGTCGGTGATGCCAGTAAGGCGCACAATAAATTCTGGAATGGCTTGCTCGGGATCGACGAGGCTTTGGAAGTGGCCAATGACTTGTTTGCCGTCGTGTTTGTACATAGCCAACTCCGTTATCTTGGAGTCTTTGGTGTGGCCACCTGTTGTTTCGACATCGACAATGACATAATTCATGTCCACGAAGTTAGAAAAAAGCACGGGTCTGCGTTTTGTAGGCTTTCATTTTTTTTGTTTTCTTTGTGCAAAAAATGATTCCTATGAAAACACCTATCCTTTTATTGCTGCTTTTGCTGAGTTCAGCACTTTTAGCACAAAGTAACCTCAGTATTTTTAACAACAACGGCCAGTCATTTTATGTCGTTTTGAACGGTATTCGCCAGAATTCTAAACCAGAGACCAATGTCCAAGTTGGCCAAATAAAAAACGGCAGCTATGCGGTCAAAGTGATTTTTGCCGACGGTAAAACACCAGACATCGACAAAAACTTCATGATCGACGCACCCTACGATATCACGGCTCGCATCATTTTTAAAAAGGGTATCGGAAAATTGCAACTAATGGGCCAAGAACCCACTCATGGCGTGATCCAAGAAGCGGTGGTGTATCGCCCAAGCGACGCAGCGGTTTATTCAGATGCAGTAGTTGTGAATATCAGCCCTGTTCAAAATACAACTATCGTTCAATCGACCCCTGTTCAAAATACTACCGCCATACAAACAACAGGAACTAATAATACAACGGGTATCAATATGAATGTCAACATTCAAGAAACACCAAACACGTTTACCCAAACTTTGAATACGAATACAACCACCACCACCACCACCACTGGTACCATTCCCGATGAAAATGTCAATCTGAATATGAATTTATCAGTTGGTGGCGTGAATGTCAATCTCAATGCCAATGCGAGCGGCACCGGTCTTGGCACAGGCGCAACGATCACCGAAACAAGTTCTTCATCAAACTCAACTACCACCACACAAGTTGTTCAGACCCAGCAAAATCAACAAAATACGCAGCAGCAACAAGTCATTTCTCAAGTGCAACAAGCGCCGTTGTCCAATCGAGTGAATTGCACCAAAACAATGAACCGCTTAGAGGCATTCAAGGCCGAATTGCAAGACCAATCTTTTGAAGAAGACCGTTTGGAAGCACTGCAATTGGAGCTCAAAAGCACTTGTCTGACGAGCGCTCAAGCCGAGCAATTGATCGACCTATTTACATTTGATGAAAACCGTTTGGAGGTTGCCAAGTATTTGTCTGATCGCTTGACCGACCGCGACAACGCTGGGGCACTTGCCAAAAAGCTCACTTTCGACAGCAATAAAATGGAATACCGCCGCTACATCAGTGAGTAACGACGGTATTTACCTTTCTTTTGAAGTCTAATTCTTTAGATCTGAACTACTTTGTCTTTAGGGTGACGCACCTTGAAGTCGTAGTCAAAGGTTTGGTTTTCTTTGGCCTTGAGTTTGAGTTTCCATTCAATGAGCCCTGTTTTTTCATCGAGTGTGCCCTTTCCTAGGTTGGATTTCTCGATCGTAATTTCTGGATTGGTGGTGAGGGGAACTTGGTCCTGTATAATCAGTTCAATTTCGGAAGATTTCAGGTTGCGCACTTCAATGTTGTACGCAAAGTTGCGCTCTTTCTTATCTTGAATTATGCGCTCTTTGCTTTGGTTTTTGAGCAGCGTACGCTTCACAACGATGTTAGGATCTTTGCCCAAAGACAAATTGAGGGTGTCGTCTATAGTTGTGGGGTCGAGGTAGGTTTCGCCAATATAGGTGCCGTCAAAGAAGATGTTCGCTTTGGCTGGCACGAGCTGAAGTTCGTCTAGTTTGGTCATTTGCGCAACCAAATACACTCCCGGATCTAACTTCGGAACGGCGTAGTAACAGAAAGTTGTGTTGAGTTCAGACTGCTTCACCAACACCATGCGCACTTGGTTGTCAGAGGCAATGCTGTAGTTGAGGTCGATCTTGAACTCGGCAGAAATGAGTTGTTGTACAATTGTAGTGAATTGTTCAGCGCCAAGTGCTGCGGGTTCAAATGCTGCCGAATTTGTAGAGTACATAAAACCCATGTTCATAGCGGAACTGTTGACCGCAGGAGCTAGATCATCATTTTCTTCTTTACGCTGTTTGGCTTTTTCGTCTAAGCGATTTCTAAATTCTTGGTAATCGATATACCACGGGCTGAGTTCGGGCTTGGTTTTGTTGGCGTAAGGGTTGTTGGTTGAGATGCTGAGCTTGACGTCGTTCCAGTCCAAACCGGTTTGTTGGCGCACCTGGGCTTTGTAGGTGAGGCTGATTTTACCTGTTGTAGCCTCGCTGCGGATGTCGTAGAGTGGTGTCCAGCTGGCGTTTGATGCCAAGTAGCTGAGGTCGATGCGGCCACTTGCTGCTTCTTTGGCCATAAAAGTAATGACGATGCGCGGAATGCCTTTGATTTCTTGTGTAGGGTTGTTTTGTTCGGCGTAGTTGCGCAGGTCGTCGAGTTTGGTGTTGAGCTCAGTGACGAGGTCGGTTTTCTTTGCTTTCTGGCGGTCTAGGGCCGATATTTTTTTGTTGAGTTCGGAAACTTTTGTGGTGTAGTAATCGACCGTAGCTTTTAAAAGCTGAATGCTGTCGTTGACCTTTCCTTGGCCTTTGACGGCACCGTTCGAAATGATGATTTTGCGGGCAGCTACTAGCACTTCGATTTCGTCGTTGATGTCGCGCAGTTCAAAGTTGACCAATCTGATGGAGTCTTCAAGGGCTTTGATGCCGTTGCGAATTTTAAGTGGGAGTTCGTTTACAGTGACCTGCACATTAGGTTGTGGGTAATAATATTCGTATTTGGAATCGAGGATCACCACCGCGCCAGTTGCTTTCACCTGAATTGTGCCGGCTGAAATTTGCGGAGAAATCCCTTCGACAATGACCTCACTGAGCCCTGCTTTAATGGTGTAGTTGGCTTTGTGCTGCAACTGTGCACCTTGCGTGTAGACAGTGACGCTGTGTAAAGTGCTTTTGACGGTAACCTTGTCATTGGCAAAGAGGGCTGTTGCCAAAAAGGTGAGGGAGAGGAGTAACTTGATTTTCATATGTGATTTTTAGATTTCAAAAACGTAAAAGTAAGGTCTTTATTATATGTCGTATCTTTGTAGCAATGAAATTCGAAGACTACCATATTGATCAAAAGATTAAGGACCAACTAGAAGTGCTCGGTTTCAGACGCCCGACCGATATCCAATACCGTGCCATAAAACACATCCTAGACGGCGAAGACGTCATGGCCGTTGCCCAAACCGGTACGGGAAAAACCGCAGCGTTTGTGATTCCGGTACTCAATAAGTTGCTGAAATACAAAAAAAACGCAACCAACTCCATTCAGATCCGCTGTATTGTATTGGTACCAACCCGCGAGTTAGCCCAGCAAATTACGGGTGTATTTGAGCAAATTGGCGCCCAAACTAAAGTGAAGGTCATTGGTTTATATGGCGGCGTTGAGCAAGACGCGCAAATCAAGCAATTGCAGGTGGGCGCAGAGGTGCTCATTGCCACGCCAGGCCGCATGTTCGATCTCATTGCACAGGGCCACCTAGATGTGTCAGGTGTGCACACCTTGGTGCTAGACGAAGCCGACCTCATGCTCGACCTCGGCTTCAACAAAGACATCCAAGACATCATCAAAAAAATCCCGGCCAAGCACCAAACCTTGTTTTTTACGGCCACCATCGATAAAAAAATCAAGTCTTTGGCCTACGACGTCGTGCGCTCGGCCATCCGTATTCAACTTTCTCCTCAAAACCCCGTTTCCAAAAACGTGCAACACGCCGTTGCTTTTATCGAAATGGACGACAAACGCTTTTTCTTAGAAAACATGATCGGAGAATACCCCGAGGCACGTTTTCTGGTTTTTGCCAGAACCAAGGTGCGTGTGGAGCGCGTTGTCAAGGCGCTTGAACGCGTAGGCGTACATGCCGAAGCTTTGCACGGAGGCGTTCCGCAAAATGAAAGATTTGCACTCTTGGAGCGTTTTCGCGAGGCCAAAAACCAGGTGCTCATCACCACCGACGTTTCGGCGCGTGGCATCGACATTCCCAACATGGAATACGTCATCAACTACGATTTGCCAGACAACCCCGAAAACTACGTGCACCGCTGTGGCCGAACAGGTAGGGGCAATGCCTTGGGGCAAGCACTCTCGTTTTGCAGCCAAGACGAACGCCAACTTTTAGACGCAATCGAAGCCTACACCGGTGAAGAAGTCTTGCGCTATGAAATCTCAGAAGGCGAATACAAAGCCATTCTTTTTGATGCCGACGACCCCAACTACAACTGGCAAAAGCTTCTCGATGAAAATGAAAACCCTGATTTTTGGGGTGATTAACTTTTCTTTTGTATTTTCACAGCATTAAACTTTTTAATATACTACCATGAAAAAATTAATGCTTTTTCTTGCGCTGACCCTTTTTGCTGCAGCGCCACTTTTAGCCCAAACAAAGAAGTTTCACGGCGTGAGTTTCAATACAGAACTCAAACTAGATGGTGAAAACCTCGTGATCAACGGTGCAGGCTTGCGCGAAAAATACTTTATGGACCTCTACGTAGCTGGTCTTTATGTACCTAAGAAAACAGACGACGCCAAAAAAGTGATCTACGACGACACCGAAATGGCCATTCACATCAAAATTGTATCGAGCAGCGTTACCCGCGAGCGTTTCATCGAGTCTGTAAACGAAGGTTTTGCTACCTCAAAACACGGCAATGCGAGCAAAGAAGAAATCAAGAAATTTGTAGGGTTCTTCAATGAGTCCATCAAAGAAGGAGACAAAATCAACCTAGACTACATTCCCGGAAAAGGCGTTCGCGTCACTAAAAACGGCGATGTCAAAGGCACCATCCCTGGTTTGGACTTCAAAAAAGCCCTTTTCGGCATTTGGTTTGGTACGCCACCGGTTCAAGAGAGCCTCAAAAAAGAAATGTTGGGCAAAAACTAAACAAGCCTTACTTATATTTTGAAAAGCCACGTGAGTGGCTTTTTTTGTGTAACAAAAGTTTCACTGAGTTTGACTTTGAATCGATAACTTTGTAAGAAATTCAATAGCTATGAAAGTTGAACAAATTTACACTGGATGCCTAGCGCAGGGAGCTTATTATGTAGTAAGTGAAAATGAAGCATTGATTATCGATCCGCTTCGAGAAATTCAGCCATATTTAGATCGAATTGCTGCCGATGGTGTTCAGCTCAAATATATTTTTGAAACACATTTTCATGCCGATTTTGTATCGGGCCATCTTGACTTAAGTAAGCATACAGGTGCTCCAATTGTTTTTGGCCCAACTGCTCAGCCAGAATTTGAAGCAACAGTAGCTCATGATAATCAGCTTTTTCAGGTCGGAAAAATTCAAATCAAAGTATTGCATACACCCGGACACACCCTTGAATCTACCACTTATTTGTTGATCAACGAAGAAGGTAAAGACGAAGCCATTTTTTCAGGAGACACTCTTTTTTTAGGTGATGTAGGCCGCCCAGACCTCGCTCAAAAAGCAGCAGACATGACCCAAGACCAATTGGCGGGGATGCTTTATGATTCCTTAATGACCAAAATTATGCCGCTCGCAGATGATGTTACTGTTTATCCAGCGCACGGTGCGGGTTCAGCTTGTGGTAAAAACATGATGAAAGAAACCGTGGATACCCTCGGCAATCAAAAGCAAATGAATTACGCGCTCAACCAACCAAATAAAGAAGCGTTTATAGCAGCCGTTACAGACGGTTTATTGCCTCCTCCAGCTTATTTTGGTCACAACGTAGCGATGAATAAAAAAGGTTACGACAGTTTTGAGTCAGTGAAAAAAAAGGCCCTAACGCCTCTGAGCTCCGAAGCTTTTGAAACACTTGTCGAGGCTAGTAGTGCATTGATTTTAGACACGCGTTCACCAGGCGATTTTTACAAAGGTTTTATTCCACAATCTGTTAACATCGGCATCAAAGGTGATTTCGCTCCTTGGGTTGGTGCTTTAATTGGAGATGTCAAGCAAGAAATCATTCTCATTACTGAGCCAGGAATGGAAGAAGAAGTCGTGACGCGTTTGAGTCGTGTTGGATTCGATAAAGTGCTTGGATACTTAGCAGGTGGTTTTGCTGCATGGAAAGCGGCAGGCAAGGAAATAGACCAAGTCAAGCGCATTACAGCCGCCGAATTTGCAGCTGAATTCAAAGCTGGTGAATCAATGGTCATTGACGTGCGAAAAGAAAGCGAGTACGAGGCTGAACACATCGAAGACGCTTACAGCAAACCACTAGCGTATATCAACGAATGGACCAAAGACATTCAACCAGACCAACACTTTTTTATTCATTGTGCAGGAGGATACCGCAGCATGATCTCAGCATCAATTCTACAAGCGCGTGGCTACCGTAACTTTACTGAAGTTGATGGCGGTTTTGGTGCCATTTCAAAAACAGCAGTGCCGAGAACGAATTTTATTTGTCAAAGTAAAGTGCTGAAGCACTAAGCGCCATTTCTTCGCATGACCTTCGATTTACTCGCCGTAATTGGCTTGCTTTCCAGTGTACTCATTGGTATTTCTCTAGGACTTATTGGAGGTGGTGGTTCGATTTTAACAGTTCCGGTATTGGTCTATCTGTTTCACGTAGAACCTGTTATGGCAACAGCTTATTCTTTATTTATTGTAGGTTTGAGTAGCTTAATAGGGGCCCTTCCTAAATACAAAGAAGGTCTGATTGATCTCAAGACAGCCCTGATTTTTGGTATACCGTCAATAATTGCCGTTTTTTTAACCCGCAAGGTTTTGGTACCTGCTATCCCCGATACTTTATTTCATTTGGCGGGGCTAACTGTAACCAAAGCATTAGCCATGATGATTTTATTTGCTGTGCTTATGGTGGCGGCATCTGTTTCTATGATTTTTGATAAAAAGAAGGAGCAGGTGTTCAAAGATGAAACACGTGTTTTTAATTTTCCGCTGATCCTACTAGAAGGTGCCGTAGTTGGTGTTCTGACAGGTTTAGTGGGTGCCGGTGGAGGTTTTTTAATCATCCCGGCGCTTGTGATGCTGAGCAAACTACCCATGAAAAAAGCTGTGGGCACAAGCCTCTTGATTATCGGAGCGAAGTCTTTGATTGGTTTTACAGGAGATGTAATGGAACACGCAGCACAAATGGATTGGAAGTTGCTGGCTGCGGTAACGCTGCTCGCTATTATTGGAATTTTTATGGGTAATCAACTTTCCAAAAAAATGGATAGCGCCGCTTTGAAGAAAGGTTTTGGTTGGTTCGTATTGGTAATGGGTCTTTATATTATTATCAAAGAATTGGCCTTCCCTAGTGTCCCAAAACATTAAATGAAAATAGGAGGTCATTGTGCTTAAAATAAAGAAAATGAATGCTTTCAGATTTTTTCAATTTGGTTTTGTTTGTTCATTTTATTTAACACTTTCCTTGCCAACCTTTTCCCAAACAGGAAACTTTCCTTTTGAAATTGTACTCAAGGCAGACTCCGTTGCCGGTTTCAATGGCCTGCATTCTTTTGCCTATGGCCAACGCGCTGGAAAGGTCATATTGATCGGAGGTAGGCCAGACGGTATCCACGCCCGCCAGCCCTTTAATGCGTTTCCGGCAAGCCAGAACAACCAAATTTTGCAGGTACTCGACCTCGCTACCCAACAATACTGGAGCCGTCCATTGAGCGAGCTTTCTGTTGCCCTGCAAGAGCAATTGCAAAGCACCAACATGAATTTTTACCAAGATGGCAACTCCTTGCTTTTAGCGGGTGGCTATGCTTACAGCAACACGGCCAATGACCACATTACCTTTCCGTATTTGACGAGAATCGACCTCGACGGCCTCATTGCAGCCATTATGAATAACCAAGCAATTGCGCCCTTTTTCGAGCAAATTCAAGACGAGCGCTTCGCTGTAACGGGTGGCAACATGGGTAAAATCGGCGCGCAATACTATTTAGTGGGCGGGCATCGGTTCGATGGGCGCTACAATCCCATGAACAACCCAACGTTTGTACAGGCTTATGTCGATGGCCTCAAGAAGTTTGAGTTGAGTGCGCCGGGCCAAAGCCTTGCCGTGTTGAATTACCAATTAGTCACCGATCAAGTCAATTTGCATCGCCGCGACTACAATTTGCTGCCGCATGTGTATCCGAATGGACAGAGTGGCTACCTGCTTTCATCGGGCGTCTTTCAAATCAATGCCGACTTGCCCTTTTTGTATCCTGTAGAAATCAGAAGTAGCGGCCACACGGCTGTCAATGGCTTTAGTCAGTACCTCAGCAATTACCATTCTAGCAAATTCAGTGCTTTCGATACCGCAGCGGGCACCATGCATCATTTGTTTTTAGGTGGCCTCAGTCAGTATTATTACCAAAACGGAACGCTCGTCAATGATCAGAATGTGCCTTTTGTGCGCACCATGAGCCGTTTGGCCCAAGGCCCAGATGGCGTTTACCAAGAATATGTACTCGGGACAGAAATGCCCGCCTTGTTGGGGGCAAGCGCCGAGTTCATCCATTTGGAACAAGCGCCGCATTACGCGCCAGAGATCATCGATGTCGCAGCGCTGAGTAGCGATTCTATCCTGATCGGGCATGTAGTTGGCGGCATCAAAAGCGCTAGTTTGAACCCTTTTACCAACAATAATACGGGCAGCACCGATGCGAGTGCGGTCATTTATCAGGTTTGGTTGAAAAGAAGCAACGTTGGCGCCATAGAAGTGCAGGCGCCTCAGCTCGTTTCAAATGTGAACTTGTATCCAAATCCGGCCAAAGAAGTAGCTTATCTTGATTTTGAACTCGGTCAAATAGCAAATGTGGAGTGTTTTGTCTTAGACGCCAATGGCAAATTAGTGCACGAGGTGTATTACGAAAAAATCAAAAACACTAAGAAAACCCTAGATTTGAAAGCGCTTGGTTTACAATCCGGAAACTATACTATACAACTTATTTTCAACGACCAACAAGTCCTCACCAAACAACTCAGTATTCCATGAAAGCATTCTGGAACGAGCGCTATGCCGAAAAGGCCTACGCGTATGGCCAAGAAGCCAATGATTTTTTAAAAGCGCAAGAAATAGGTTCTGAGTTAAAAGTATTATGCTTAGCGGAGGGTGAAGGCCGAAACGGAGTGTATTTAGCCAAGCTTGGCAATGAAGTGACCTGCGTAGATTATGCTGAGTCGGGCTTGCAAAAAACACAACAACTGGCCGCGCAACACGAGGTAGAAGTAGCTTGTGTGTGTGCAGATCTTGGTGAAATGCAGTTGCAAGCCAATACCTGGGATGTCATTGTAGCTATTTTTGCGCATTTTCCAAAGCCGGTCAAAAACCACATTTGGCCTCAAATTTTCACGGCATTAAAGCCCGGAGGAAAATTGATCATGGAGGTTTACGATCAAGAACAATTGCGCTTTGGCACCGGAGGCCCACAGCACGCAGAGCTCTTGTATAGTCAGCAAGAACTGCACGATTTACTAATAGGGGACTTTAAAAGCATGCAGATTGAAAAGGTGTACCGCGAGGTGCACGAAGGTACCTACCACAATGGTGCAGCAGCAACCTTGCAGGTGCTCGCCGTAAAGTAATTCTCTTTATTTTTGAGGAAGTTCTAAATCCCAATTCAATTTTGGTTAGAATAAAGAAAAAGAAACGTTTATTCTTCGACCAAGCAAATGAAAACACTGTACTTCTTCTTTTTCTCTGTGATTTTTGCACAGGCCTTTGCACAAGACAACTGTGAGTTCAAGCCCAGCAACAAAAAAGGCGGGCATTACCTTTTTTCTACTTTTTACGAAGACGACCTTCAGACACCGCGCGAAGGCGTTTGTCAAATCCTGCATTTGGGTAAAATTTATGAGCGCCGTGTGTTTGTCAAAGGCCGTTTAGTAGAAGAAACCATCAATACCTTTGAAGGCAACCCAAGAGTGCGCAGCAAGTTTTCGCTCTGGGACAACGACTCCTTGCTCATCGATCAGAAAGTTTATTATGAAAATGGTCCCTTGCAAACCCACAATATTTATTACCTGGATGCAAGTGGGCGCCGTTGTTTGAAGACAATAGATTATGGCCTCAAAGGGCAAAAACGTTTTGAACATTCTTATGCTTGGATCCGCTACCGCGAGCTCAATGAGTCCGACAAAAGTCAGCACCCCGAACACACCGTCGATGAAGACGGCTACACGTATCTGCAGGTGCCAATAGGCGCAGAGCGCACGTATTACGATACCGGCGAACTCATGGAACTCAAATACCATCAGCTCATTAAAAATGGCTATTACGAACACAGCTCCCTAAACGGTCCTGTTTATACCTATTTTGAAAACGGCAAGCTCAAATCTAAAGGAACATACAAAGATGGAAGCTTATATGGCGTTTTCAAGAGTTATTTTCCCGACGGCAAACTAGAGTCAGAACGCCATTATGAAAACGATGTGCCGGTGGGTGAGTGGAAGGGCTGGCATGCCAACGGCCAACAGGCCTATTGGTATTTGTATGATTTAGAAACAGCGCATCCGTTTGCGCCAAACAAAAAAGAATGGGCTGAAAACGGCCAACTCACGCTAGAGCAGGTATTGGATGTAGGTGCCAACGGCTATTTAAGAGAATGGACCGCCGCTGGGGTAAAAACCCACGATGTCGACATCCAATTGCTCGACCACAACAAAGGCGTAGAGACCTATTGGCACAACAACGGGCAGCTCCATTGGCGCCGAGACAACCGCAAGGGGCAAGACACCACTATGATTCAATTTTATGAAAATGGTGACCCTCAGCGACTAGAAATTTATAAAGAAAAAGGTTTGGATACCTATCGGGAAAACCGCCGTTGGTATCCCAAATTAGTTCCGGAAAGTGTTTTTATTGTCGAGACGCGATCAGATGGCTTTTTTAGCCAAGTGATGGACGCGTACTACCCAAATGGCAACTTAAAAAGCAGGGTGGCTTACAAAAACAAAGACTGCTACAAAGAATTTTATGCCAGCAACGGCATAAAAATCCGCGCGTTGCACACCATTTCGGATAGCTTGCAGGGCCCGTACCAAGAATTAGATTCCACAGGAAAGATTCTCCTTGATTACCGTTATACCTCAGGTCTTAGAGATGGTTGGTGTCGTGCATACGATACAGATGGGCGTTTGATTTTTGAAAGGTTCTACGAAATGGGGATTCCTCATGCAAGCTATTCTTCCGTTGACAAAAGAAAACCGTTGCCAGGTTTATCGATAGAAACCAAACAGGGCTTGGAGCGGCTCATCAAAGCACAAAGACTAGACTCACTGCTCTTCTCCAAAAAAGAAATTGAAACCCTTGTGGAATTGGCCTGTGTGCATTTTCCAGAACAATTTGAACACCTACCTGATATGGAATATAACGGCCTGCGCGATTTCAACCGTACGTTGCGTATTCATTTGCGCCGCAAGGGGCCCATCGTTTGGATGGATTTAAGTGCTTATGCAACGAGTTCGCTCACACTTGTTATCTATCCAGATATGGAAATTGAAATATTTAATCATCGGTATACCAAAGAAGAATTGAACACCGAGCAAATGTTAAGCCCTAAATATTACATGTGGAACGACTAATACTCTTATTTTTATTTTTTTCGGTGGGGGTGTTGCGTGCCGACATGCTGCCTACCGAGCTGCGTTTCACGATCAAGCAAGTCCCTACGCGTTCAGATCAGTACACCGTTTTGGAGTTAGAGATCAAAAATACTTCGGCCTTGCACAACAGCATACTTGTTCCGGGGCATCCGCAACTGGGTATGGGTTTGTTTGAAGTATATGCCTATGAGCGTGCCCAAACCATGAAGTGGACCCTAGACACCACCTATAGCTTAGTGCTCCCGGATTCCGCAGCCGTAGACAAGAAGTATATGCAGTTTTGGAGCCTAGACCCAGGGGAAAGTTTCAAGCAGCTTTTTGTCATCAATGAGCCGCCGTCTTCAGGCAGGGCTTACCAAATCAAGTACCAACCGCACGTATGCGAGAATTTTTTCAAGTATGCTTTTCGCTGGTACGACGGCGAAGGCGAGCCAACTGATGCCGCTATTGACGGCGATCAACGCTTTGCGTATCAGGGGCCGATGTTCAGTGATCTTTATGATGTTTATGCGCAAATCAGTGAAGTTGAAATTCAAGATCATAAGTCCAAGGACTATTACAAAGGCAACTGGAAGCAGGTGCAGCACCAGGTCAAAAGAACCATGAAATACCCTCAAACTTGGCCTGTTCTCAGCGCGCAATTGTACAGCCAAGCCATATTAGCGTCTTTGCCAAGTTATTCTCATCAATATATAGTGGTCGAAAGCAAAGAAGGCATTTATACGGTGTCTTTGGGCTATCAAATAGGTAAAATCAGGCGAGTTCGCAGTTTTTTAGCAAAAATCGCTCATCTTTGTGGTGCTAGACGCGTATTCTGGCGCACGTCGTCGTCAAAAGCAATTAAATTAACCTACTTTCAAATTACCCCTTTCCAATGAAATTCATCTTTACACTTCTTTTCACATTTTCTTTTTCTGCCTTTTTTGCGCAAGAAAACCCTGCGAGCAAAGAAATCAACGAAGCCATCAAAGAAATGGATGCGGGTAACTTTTCGCAGAGCCGTGTCATTTTAGAGGGCGTCTTGCAGAAAGATTCGACCAACTATGATGCTTGGTACGAGTACGCTTACAGCTACTACATGCAAAAAGATTATGCCAAGGCCGTGAGTATCATGCAAACCCAAACGGGCCACGCAGAGGCCACAGATCAGTTGTGGCAAATGATTGGCAACAGCCAGGATATCATGGGCAACTCAGAAGAAGCTTTGGCTACTTACGCAAAAGGCCTTGAACGCTTTCCGAACAGTGGGAGGTTGTATGTGGAGTCGGGCAATATCTTTTTGATCAAAGGTGAAATCGAGCAGGCCATTCCATATTACGAAAAAGGCATCCAAATGGACCCCGAGTTTCCGTCCAACTATTACCGTTTGGCCCGCATTTTTTGCAATTCCGAAAACGAAATTTGGGGTGTCATTTACGGCGAAATCTTCTTGAACCTAGAGCGCAACACCCAGCGCACCCGCGAAATGAGCGCCTTGCTCTACCAAACCTATCAACGAGCGCTGGTTTATGAGAAAGGGCAGTGGGCCATTAGTTTTGCCAAAGATGCGAGCCCATTTACAATGGCTTTTGAAGTGAATATCGGGCTTGCTGCCACTCAGTACCAACTCAGCTCTAAAAAACCAAGTATCAATGTGGCTTCTTTGTTGAGCATCCGCAAGGAATTTCTAAAGCTTTGGATGGAAAGTGAAATGGCCAAGCAGCAACTTGTGATCTTATTTGATTTTTGGCAAAGTATCGACGACATGAACTTCTGGGAGGCCTATAATTATTGGGTTTTTGCACAAGCACCCAACGATCAATTCGAAAAGTGGCGCAAAGCCAACGATACCAACTTCGGTTATTTCGTGAAGTGGTACAATCCAAATCCGATTGTGATCACGGAGGCTACTTATTTCTCGCGTTCTAAAATACTCAATTAAGCAGGTAAGGAATTCTTATTGTAGTCGCTTCATTTGGCGTCTGAACTCTTAAAAAAGAGGTGTTTACAGGGAAGGTAATTCTGCTGCCATTAGCCATTTCTTCTTGCATGATGTTTTGTGTTTTCCCCACTACATCGAACGCTTCAATCGCTCCAATTAATGTACCGTATAACTCAATTTGCTGAGGTCCGGTAACTTTCCATTGAATATGACTTGCATTGGAAAGCCCTGCACTGGAATTATTGACATCTATGAGCACGGTATCGGTGTCGCAAAGCCCTTCGGCAATGAGCATGACTTGATACGTGCTGAGGTTGTATTCAAAACCGATGATTGCACCAGTTTCGATGGTCATATCGGGGAAATACCAAGTAAAGTTGGCGTCTTGATTAGCGGTGGCTGTAAAACTCAACAAACTGGCTCCAGGAATACTTGAGTAAGCAACGGCTGCCTGTAAAGTGCTGTCCGGAAGCACCAACTGCCAGGTGTTCAGGCTATCTAAGACAACAGAACTGGCGACGGTTTGCAAAATACTTGCCGTATTTGGGTCTATTCCAGGATTGTAATTGCTTCCAAAACTCGACTGATGAAACAGCGAGCTGTAAAAAACACAGGCGGCTAAATAAGAACCTTCCAAACTTGGGTGCGAGCCATCTTGCTGGTATAAATTGATACTCGGGTAGTTGTCACGGATGTATTTCCAAGCCACGCCTACAGGAGACACAGCTGCGTCGGCAGAGTCGGCGATGCGCAAGTAAGCGTCGCGCAAACGCGCATTCATTTTGTCGAAAGTAGAGATGGAATCCCATTGCGGATCGCCATTTTGACGCCCCCAGGTCATGAAGTAATTGACTTGGCTGCAGGGTTGGATGGCTTTGGCGCTATCGGCCAACTGCACTGCGTAGGGTAGCGTTTGCGAATTGACTTGCTCAAATGGAAAGCTGGGTTCTTGGCTTTGCCCTTGCAAGATGATGTAGTCCCATTCTTGGGCTGCCATCTTTTGGTAATTGACGGGGTTGGCGGCTTGCATTTGAAAGGTTTGGCCGCCTGGGGTGTTGCTGTCGTAAATCAGGACGTCTCCGAGCGAGTTACTGAGGGCCTGAACCAGCTGAGGCAAGTTATTGACGCCCATGTAGCTGTTGCCAATAAAAAGCGCGCGAAGGGTGTCTTGGGCCAGTAATAAATTGGAAAGCAGGAGGGAAACGGAAAGGACAAGGATGCGCATTAAAATTGAATTTGAAGGATAGGTGATTGCAAGCGGATGTCTTTGGAAGAGCTGCCGATTTGAAGTCTAAATTGGGTAGGGTAGGCATCTGAGCCTGGCCCTGTTGGGATGCCTAACTTAGACAGCGGAATTTTGTAAGAAACGAAGCCCATTGTTTCACCTTTTTTGAGCTGGACTTTTTTGGTATCGATGAGGTATTGAACTGGCAAGGATTCTTCGCTGTAGAGCGGTTTGATGTAAAACTGAATGATCTCGGCGCCGTCGAACGCGCCTGTATTTTGAACAAGGAAGGAAAATTCAAGGGTGTCTTTTCCACTTGGTAAGGAAAAGGTGTTTTGCGCCATTTTGAATTGGCTGTATGCAAATTGGGTGTAGCTCAGGCCGTAGCCAAAAGGATAGAGTGGCTCTCCGCTGCTATTGACGTAGTCGTCGCCGCGGCCAGTGGCTTCATGCCAATAACTCAGGGGCAATTGCCCTTCGTGTTGTGGAATGGTAATTGGCAATTTGCCGGAAGGATTTACTTTTCCGCTCAGGATATTGGCGAGCGCCAGGCCACCAGCTTCACCGCTGTACCAATTGTAAAGAATTGCAGCAGCGTCGTCTTGCCAGTCGGTCATGGTGACGGCGCTACCGCCAACAATCACCACCACAACGGGTATGCCGCAGGCCTTGATTTCTTTAATGAGTGTCACTTGCGCTGGGGCCAAAGCCAAAGAGGAGCGGTCTTGGAATTCACCTTCCGGATAATCCACAACCATGATCGCCACATCGCTGTCCAAAACCTTTTCTGCTTCGAGATAGAACTCGCTGCTTTCACTCATTGGTTCGGTGATGAAAAGTTTGATGCGGCCATTGCCTTGTGGTTCTCTGAACTCTATGCGCAATTTGTAAGTTTGTCCTTCGCTAAGCTGAATGGCTACTTTTCTTTGGTGAAAGCCTTGTTTTTCCCATTGGTCTATGCGCAGGGTGTCGTTGAGGAACAAACGAAAGCCGTCGTTGCCAGCCAAACCGAGTTCGATTGTTTTGTTTTGCTTGCCAATCAATTGGGATTCCCAGCGCGCCGAATAAAAGCTGTTGCCCGTTTGGTCGCTTGGGCCATAAAGTGTCCAGTGGTGGTCAATTTGATTTTCATTTCTATTGAATACTGGTGCGCCTGCGAGCGTTGGGTTGTCGAAATAAGTGGCGTTGAAGCCGTTGGGAATCTCAAACCAATTATTTGTTGTTTGAAGCACAATTTCAGTGGACGCCCAGGGTTTTTTAGGAAAGTCGAAATAACTTACATTTTTGAGGCCAAATTCGGCTTCCAAACCTGCTTTGATGCTCACGTTCTGAAAGCCCTTGCCACTATAGCCGCCAAGTTTTACGGTTCCTGCGGCCGCGCCTAAAAGTAAAATTTTGCTGTCTTTGGCAAGGGGCAAGATCGGATGCAGGTCTTTTTGAGGCTCATTTTTCAGTAAAACAATTGAGCCTTCGGAACACTTTTGCGCGAGCTCGAAACCTTCAGAAAGCAACTTCTGGATTTCTTTTTCTTTGGGAAGTGTCAGGTAAGGCTGCTCAAAGAGGCCCAGCTCAAACTTGACGCGCAAAACGCGGGCCACTGCTGAGTCGATGCGCGCTTGCTCGAGTTCTTGACCGAGTAAACTGGGTTCAAATAACTGAAAATGGGCACAATCTGTCTGGAAAATAACGTCCAGGCCAGCCGATAGCGCATGTTTGCCGCTTTCGTTGTAAGAATTTGCGGTCCGATGCAAGACGAGCTCGCCGCCCACTGCATTGGCATCGGAGATCACGAAGCCCTTGAATTGAAAGTCTTGCTTTAAAGTTTGGTTGAGGAGTGCGGCCGAACTAGAGCAAGCGTTGCCGTCAAAAGAATTATAGGCGCTCATGACCGAGCGCGCTTTGCCTTCGTGGAAAGCCGTTAGAAAGGGGCGGTAGTGGCTCATGTAAAGTGCGCGCTCACTCAGGCCAATCGGGTAGGAGTCGCGGCCGCCAGCGCCAACATTGACCACAAAATGTTTGGGTGTACACACCACACCTGCGCCTTCGAGCGGCCGAATAAATGCCAGGCCCATTTGGCTGGCCAAATACGGATCTTCGCCAAAGGTTTCTTCGGTGCGGCCCCAACGCACGTCGGTGGCTAAGTTGAGCACCGGACTGAGCACTTGCCTGATGCCAATCAGGCGCGCTTCGCGCGCAATTTGCGCTGCCGCGCTGCTCACGAGCTGCGGATCAAATGTGGCCGCAAGGCCAATGGCTTGTGGAAAGCTCGTAGCCTCTGCGCGCACCAGGCCGTGTAAACCTTCGTCAAAGAAGATAATTGGAATACCTAGGCGCGTGTTTTCAATGAAGTGTTTTTGAATGTCGTTGGCCCGTGCAATGAGTTCCAGGTTGGCATTCGAACTGGAGTAGTTCAGGATTTGTTGATTGGGGTCTGAAAGTGCTGAGGCAAATAATTGGATACCAAAAATGCCGTCGGTAAAACGGCATTTAGTGGTATCGAAGTCCGAAGGGACCATAAAAAGTTGCCAAGCTTTCTCTGAAGCGGACATCCGACCGAGTAGGTCTGCAACGCGCGCTTCTGTGGGCTGGCTTGGGTCTTTGTAGATTTGAGCGCTGAG